>NZ_JBNDHY010000013.1:0-47438 GCF_056755315.1 Monashia sp. HAY1-2A | reverse complement strand
GTGACGGTGTAGCTGCCGGCGGTCGTGTAGCTGTGCGTCGCGGTGGCCGAGGTGGAGGTGCCGGTGATGGTGCCGTCACCGAAGTCGAAGGCGTAGGACAGGGTCTGCCCCTGCGGGTCCGTGGAGGCCGACGCGTCGGCGGTGACCGAGACGGGCGCGGTGCCGCTGGACGGGGTCACGGACAACGAGGCCGTCGGCGGCCGGATCGCCGCGGAGACACTGACCGTCTTCTGCGCGGTCGCGGTCAGGCCGGACGAGTTGGTGACGGTGACCGTGACGGTGTAGCTGCCGGCGGTCGTGTAGCTGTGCGTCGCGGTGGCCGAGGTGGAGGTGCCGGTGATGGTGCCGTCACCGAAGTCGAAGGCGTACGACAGCGTCTGCCCCTGCGGGTCCGTGGAGGCCGAGGCGTCGGCGGTGACCGCGAGCGGTGCGGTGCCGCTCGACGGGCTGACGGACAGGGCGGCGGACGGCGCGCGGGGCGGTGGCGGCGGTGCCGACACCAGCACCGACTTCTGGTCGGTGGCGGTCAGGCCGGAGGTGTTGGTGACCGTGACGACGACTGAGTAGCTCCCGGCCGAGGCGTACGTGTGCGTCGCCGTGGCTGTCGTCGACGCGGGCACCGTGGTGCCGTCACCGAAGTCGAAGGCGTACGACAGGGTCTGCCCCTGCGGGTCGGTCGACGCCGAGGCGTCGGCCGTGACGGCCAGCGGCGCGGTGCCGCTCGACGGTGTCAGGCTCAGCGATGCCGTCGGCGCCTTGAGCGGCGGGGGCGGAGTTGCGACGCTGACCGTCTTGTGGTCGCTCGACGCCAGGCCCGACGTGTTCCGCACCGTCACGGTGAGTGTGTAGCTGCCCGCCTCGGTGTAGGTGTGCGTCGCCGTCGCGCTCGCCGACGCCGGCGCCGTGGCGCCGTCACCGAAGTCGAACGCGTACGACAGCGTCTGCCCCTGCGGGTCGGTCGAGGCCGACGCGTCGGCCGTGACGGCCAGCGGTGCCGTGCCCGTCGAGGGGCTCACGGCCAGCGAGGCGACCGGTGGCTGGACCGGTGGTGGCGGTGCCGTGACCGCCACGGTCTTGGCCGCGCTGTCGCTGAGGCCGGAGGTGTTCGTCACGGTGACGGTGACCGTGTAGCTCCCGGCCGAGGCGTACGTGTGGGTGGCGGTCGAGGTCGTCGACGCGGGCACCGTCGTGCCGTCACCGAAGTCGAACGCGTACGAGAGCGTCTGGCCCTGCGGGTCGGTGGAGGCCGACGCGTCGGCGGTCAGGGCCAGCGGGGCCGTCCCGCTCGACGGCGTGGCCGTCAGCGACGCCGACGGCGGCTGGACGACGGGCGGTGACGTGACGCCGACCGTCGCGGTCGTGGAGCTGCTGAGGCCGCTGCTGTTGCGCACGGTGACCTTCGCCGTGAACGTGCCGACGGTGGTGAAGACGTGGGTCGCGGTGGGCGAGGCCTGAGCGGCCAGCGTCGTACCGTCACCGAAGTCGAACGCGTAGCTCAGGCTCTGGCCCTGCGGGTCGCGCGAGGCCGACGCGTCGGCGGTGACCGACAGCGGGGCGGTGCCGTTGGCCGGCGTCATGACGAGGCTGGCGGTCGGCGGCTGCACCGGTGGCGGCGGTGCGGCGACGGCGACCGAGCCGCTCGCGGTGCCCACGAGCCCGGAGGTGTTCCGGGCGGTCACGGTGACCGTGTAGGTGCCGGCGGACTGGTAGGTGTGGGCTGCGGTGGGGGACGACTGCGCGGGCAGGGTCGTGCCGTCACCGAAGTCGAACGCGTACGAGAGGGTCTGGCCCTGCGGGTCGGTCGACGCGGAGGCGTCGGCGCTGACGGCGAGCGGAGCCGTACCGCTGGTCGGGCTCAGCGTCAGCCGCGCGACCGGTGGCTGGACCGGTGGCGGCACGTCGGGCTGGAACTCGTACGCGCCGAGGTCGTCGTAGAGCCGCGGCCCGGCCGCGAAGGTGTTGGCGACGTTGGGGTCGCGGACGCGGGGGTAGCCGAGGATGTCGGTGGCCTGGGCTCCGGGCACGCCGCTGTCGCCGCGGTCGATGGCCGGCGACCCCTCGCGCAGCGAGAGGTCCCACGTGCCGACGTTGCTGAACTTGGCGTCCGCCTGGACGCCGGCGGCCTCCTGCCCGGAGGCAGCGCGCATCGCGGTCAGGCTCGTGTACGTCGTGCCCCAGGCGTACATGACGCCGCTCTTGCTGAGGTAGACGAGGTTGTGGTCGACGAGCGTGCTGTTCTGGGCGCCGTCCCAGACGCCGATGTTGCCCGCGCGGCGCGCGCACGCGATGCCGGCATAGGCCGGGTAGACGGCGTTGTCGACGGCGATGTTGTTGGCGATCTGGTAGCTGCCCGCGGACGTGCCCTCGAGGTTGATGCCGGTGGTGCAGTTGCGGTACACGGTGTTGCCCACGATGGTCCCGCCGGTGACGTTGAGGTTGTCGATGCCGTGGTCGCCGTTGTTGTACGTGACGTTGAGGGTGACGAGGTTGTTGTTGCCGCCGGTGTAGAGCTGGATGCCCGTGTCCTCGTTGTCGTGGGTGACGTTCCTCGAGATGACGTTGCCCGGGCTCGTGACGTTGATGCCGTTGGCGTTGCGCTGCCAGCCCTGGGCGTTGAAGCTCGACTGGTTGTTGGTCACGGTGTTCCCGGTCGAGGTGTTCGTGACGTAGATGCCGGTGTCGCTGTTGTGGTTGGTGTTGTTGTCGGCGACGAGCGAGCTGTTCGTCGCGCGGATGCTGATGCCGGGTGCGGTCGCCCCCTGGGCCTGTCGCCCCGTGTTGGTGACGGTGTTGCCGCGGATGGTGACGTGGTCGCTCTTGGTCACGTAGATGCCGTCGCCCGTCGTTCCCGTGAAGGTGAGGTTGGACAGCTCGATGTAGCTCCTCGTCGACAGGTACGCGCCGTTGGTCACGCCGGTGCCGATGACGGGGCTGCGGCCCGGCCAGCTCGTGATGGTGATCGGCGCGCTCGCGGTGCCCGACACCGACGGCTTGACCGTCTCCGCGTAGGTGCCGTCACCGATGTAGAGCGCGTTGCCGGCCTGCAGCCGGCTGACGCCCTTGGTGATCGTGCAGAACGGCGTGCTCGACGTGCCGTTGCCCGAGTCGGTGCAGACGGGGCTGGTCTTGTCGACGTAGTAGTCGGTCGCCACGGGCAGGACCGGCGGCGTGCCGATGACGAACTCGTCCATGACGCTTCCCGCGACGCAGGCCATGTCCTCCTTCGTCGTCGACTCGTCGCACACGGCCTGCAGCTTGAGGCCGGTCGACCCGACGTCGACGCGCAGGTGGGACAGGTGGAAGGCCCGGAACGCGGTGCGCGGGTCGGTGCTGGTCCACGGCGTCTCGAGCGACGACGGCGCGCCGACGGTGACGTGCGTGACGCCCTGGATCGGCTGGAAGCGCTCGTAGTCGTGGGAGTGGCCGTTGATGTTGAGGACGTACTTGCTGTAGGACTGCCCGAACCCGTCGAGGATCGAGGCGATGCCCGCTTCGCCGGGGTGGTAGCCGGTCGAGTAGGCGGGCCGGTGGCCGTACGTGACGATGTACTTGATGGTGGGGTCGTCCTGCGCCTGCCGCATCAGGGGTCCGGCCTTGGACTGCCAGTCGCTCCAGGCACCCGTCCAGGGTTCGGGGTAGGCGATGAACCGGACCGGACCGGCGTCGAACCAGCCCCAGTCGTTGCCGCCGGCGGAGATGGCCGGCGACCCGGGGGAGGCGGCCGCGTTCGGCATGAGGAGCCGGCCCTTGTAGTTGCGCAGGTCGTCCGAGCCGGCCACGTCGTACTCGTGGTTGCCCCAGGCAGGCATGTACGCCACGCGGGTGCTCCAGCGCATGACGTCGTTGAAGTGCTGGTGCACGGCGTCCATCGTCGTGCCGTTGGCGTACGTCAGGTCGCCGACCATGAGCACGAACGACGGGTCGTCGGAGGTGATGTTGTCGAGGGTCGCCCCCAGCTTGGAGAAGTTGACGGTGTCGCCGACGTCACCGATGGCATCGAACCGGAAGCTCGAGGTCGGCGGCGCGTGGAAGGTGTAGTCGGGTCCGCCGCCGATCGAGTAGTGGTAGGTCGTGCCCGGCACGATGCCGTCCAGCTCGAGCTGCCAGAAGGGCCCGGGGGAGTCCCACGGCGTCCATCCGGGGGCCACGCCGGTCGCGGTCTGCCCGTACGTGCTGCTGGTGCCCCACCGCACGTCGTTCGCGCTGCCGCGCCAGTCGAGGGCGACCGACGTCGACCCGGTGAAGGTGTAGTGCACCTCGTCCACCGAACCGGCGGCCCAGCCGGGCTGCATCGGTCCCCCCACGAGGAGCGCCAGCGCGGCGACGATGGCGGGCGGCAGCAGGCGGGCGAGCCACCGTCCCCGCCGGTGCCGGTTCAGGGCAGGAGACGCTGACGACCCCGGGTTCATGGGCTGACGGTAGGTCCGGCCACGAGGGCGGTCGACCCGCCCACGGACGAGCCGTGACTACGTCAGCGGCTGTAGCCCCTCAGACCCAGCTCGGGAACCACATCCGGGCCTGCCACTCCGTCAGCGGGATGACGTCGGCGACGTAGATCGGGTGGAAGAACGCGAACAGGGCCATCGTCAGGAGGACGAACCCGCCGATGACGCCCAGACCGACGCGTCGACGCGTGACGGACGCCTCGCGCCCGCCCATGACCATCCCGAGGACGTACACGCAGGCGAGGACGACCCATGGCACGAACGCGACCTCGTAGAAGGAGTAGATCGTGCGGTTGCCGAGGAAGAACCACGGCAGGTAGCCCGAGAAGAGGCCGCAGAGCACGGCGCCGGCCCGCCAGTCGCGACGCAGGGCCCACATGAACAGCAGGACGAGAATCGCGACCGTCGCCGTCCACCAGATCGACACGGTGCCGATCGAGGTGATGGCCTTGCTGCACTGGTCGACGAGGCAGCCGTCCGAGCCCTTCTTCGGGCCCTCGTAGTAGAACGACGTGGGCCGGCCCTGGATGAGCCAGGACCAGGGGTTGGTCTGGTACGGGTGCGAGGACGTGATCGCCTGGGTCGAGGCGTACATCTGCTGGTGGTAGGCCCACAGCGAGCGCCACCAGTCCGGCAGCCACGCGTACCGGGTGTCGGGGTTCGTGGCGCCCCACGTGCGGAACGAACCGCCCTGCGTGAGGATCCAGCCCGTCCAGCTGCCGACGTAGGTGAGCACCGCCGTCACGACGAGCTGGACGAACGCGAACGGGCCGTCCTTGACCAGCGCCCCGACCCCCCAGCCGCGGACACCGGCCGCGCGGCGGGCGCCGACGTCCCAGAGGACGGTGAGCAGGCCGAACCCGACGAGGAAGTAGAGGCCGGACCACTTGGTGCCGGCCGAGAGCCCGAGCATGACGCCGGCGACCCAGCGCCAGGGCCGCCAGCCGAGCCAGGGGCCGAGCCATGACGTCGCGGCACGCGGCCGGTCACCCACCTTGCGCGCCAGCACCTCCCGCGCCCGGTCCCGGTCGAGGAGCAGCGCCCCGAAGGCGGCGAGCCCGAAGAACATGACGAAGATGTCGAGCAGGCCGGTGCGGGAGTGGACGAAGTGGTGCCCCTCGAAGGCGAGCAGCGCTGCCGCGACGGTGCCGAGCAGGTCGGAGCGGAAGAGCCGTCTCGCAATACGTCCGAGCATGAAGATCGAGATGGTGCCGGCGAGGGCCACGGCGAAGCGCCAGCCGAAGGAGTTGAGGATGCCGAAGGGGACCTCGCCCCAGCCGATGAGCCACTTGCCGACCGGCGGGTGCACGACGAAGTCGCCCTCGGTGCCGTAGACCATCGGGTCGTTGGCGGTGAAGTGCTGGTCGACCTGGTTGGCCTGCTGCAGCACGTCGTCGTTCTTCATCTCGAACCAGAACAGGACCATCGACCAGCCCTGCTTGACGTAGTACGTCTCGTCGAACACGAGCTGGTGCGGCGCCCCGACGTGCCAGAAGCGCATGAAGCCGCCGACGAGCGTGAAGAACAGCGGTCCGGCCCAGCCGAGCCAGGCGATGCGTCCGGCGACACGTCGCCTCAGGCGGAAGTCGTCGGCCGGGTCCCCGAGCAGGCGGACGCGCACCTGTCGGGTCGAGTTCATGCGCGCCATCGTATGCAGTGCCCCTGGGTGCGACGGGCCGGGAGTCAGAGGGAGATGCCGCGGGCGCGGAGCACCGAGTACCCGACGAAGGCGACGACGTCGAGGACCGTGTGGCACACGACGAGGGGCATGACGCGCCGGGTCCGGACGAAGACGAGGCCGAGGAGCAGGCCCATGGCGATGTTGCCGACGAACCCGCCGAAGCCCTGGTAGAGGTGGTAGGTGCCGCGGGTCACGGCGGAGGCGGCGATGACGAGGGGCCAGGCCCACCCGACCTGGCGCCACCGGGTGAAGAGGTAGCCGACCATGACGACCTCCTCGAGCACGGCGTTGCCGACGGCGGCGAGCACGAGCACCGGCCCGGACCACCACACGGCCTCGAGGTTGGCGGCCGACACGGTCGTGTTGACCCCGAGCGCGCGGGCGAGGAGGTAGAGACCGAGGCCGGGGACGCCGATGACGGCGGCGAGGCCGACACCGCGGAGCAGGTCGCGCCGGGGCTCGGTGCGGTCGAGCCCGAGGAACCGGGCGGCCCGGACCGCGGGAGCCGGGCGGCGCACGTGGTCGAGCAGGTAGAGGGCGAGGACCACGGGCACGAGCGGCAGCAGGATGTTGGCCAGCTGGTAGGCGAGGTCGAGCCAGGGCCGGTCCGGCGTGGCCGACTGGTTCATCGCGGTCGTCTGCTGCGACAGCGGCACGGCCCGGGTCAGCTTCTCGATGATCGACAGCACGGCGTACACAGCCGACGACCCGAGGCTGACGCCGAGGACGAGGAGGGTCTCGCGCCGCAGCCCGTGTCGCGCAACGGGGTCGTCGACGGTGACCGGGTCCCAGGGCGAGGGGCGCGAGAGCAACCGCGTCAGGAGGCCCGGGGTCGACATGGCGTCACTGTAGCCACGCAGCAGCTGCGGTCGGAGGGCACGACGCGGTGCGCGGGTACGGTCAGCGCGTGGCGTTGCTCTCCGGCTGGCAGCGCGGCGAGCACGCCGCGGACGGGTTCACCCATCCCGTCTACGAGCGCGGCTCAGGGCCGGGCATCGTCCTCGTGCACGAGAGCCCCGGCCTCACGCCGGAGGTCGTCGAGCTCGGCGACCAGCTGGCCGGTGACGGCTTCACCGTGGCGATGCCGCACCTGTTCGGCTCCGCGCACGCCCCGCCGCGCACGTGGGAGGCCGTCCGCGTCGTGCCACGGCTGTGCGTGACGCGCGAGTTCACCATGGTCGCGGTGGGCCGCACCGCGCCGCTCGCCGGTTGGCTGCGCAGCCTCGCCCGCGACCTGCACGCACGCGCCGGCGGCGTCGGCGTGGGCGCTCTGGGCATGTGCGTCACCGGCGGCTTCGCGCTCGCGATGATGGTCGACCCCGTCGTCGTGGCGCCCGTCGTCGCCCAGCCCGCCGTGCCGCTGCCGCTCGGGCCGCGGCGGGCGGCCGACCTCAACCTCGGGGCCTCCGACCTCGCGGCCGTCCGACGCCGGGTCGCGGACGGGTGCCCGGTGCTCGGCCTGCGCTACCGCGGCGACTGGGTCACCGGGACGCGCTTCGACACGCTGCGGCGCGAGCTGGGTGAGGGCTTCCTCGCGGTCGAGCTGGACGGCGCGGGGCACTCCACGCTCACCGACCACCGGCACCCCGAGGCGGTCGCCGCGGTGCGCCGTTTCTTCCGCGAGCGACTGCTCGAGATCCACTGAGCCGCAGCCATCTTCGTGGCTTCATTCGTGGTGGTGTCGAAATGCGCTGGCTCCCTTGGTGACTCGCGTCTAGCGTCGTCGTCATGACGACCTCGCCCCTGCGCCGCGCCCTGCGCGACCGCCTCACCACCGCCATGCGCGAGCGTGACCGGGACCTCGTGTCGGCGCTGCGGTCGACGCTCGCCGCCCTCGACAACGCGGAGGCCGTGCCGCTCCGCGACGCGTCCGGGGTCGGGCGGCCCCTCACCTCGTCCGAGCACGTGGCCGGCGCGGCCATCGGCGTCGGGGCGGCCGAGGTCGAGCGCCGGGTGCTCGGGCGCGGCGACGAGCGAGCGGTCGTCGCCGACGAGGTCGCGGGCCTGCGCGAGGCGGCGGGGCACCGGCGTCGGGCGGGCGACACGTCCGGTGCGGAGGTCGCGGAGGCGGCGGCCCGGCTGCTCGAGGGCGTCCTGGCGTCCGCCGGCTGACGCGGCGACGCCGCCACCCCGAGGCCCGCCCTCGGCCGTCCACAGGCGCCGGGGGACAACCTGTGCACATAGCAGCTCCGGGTGTGGACGAGCGTCGCCATGCTGTGGACGACACGCGATCGTCCTGTGTACCGGGACTTTCTTGCACGAAAACCCTTGTGGGACAGCCTCGTACCGGATAGAAATCTCTCACGCCCTCCTCCGGGAGAGCGGGACGGGACGGGGACGATGGTCCGTACGGTGGGGTGACCCACTGCGCCAGCCGGGTGACGGGGCTGGTGGGACCAGAGGAACCGAGCCGTCGGCCGGGAGCGTCACCACGACCGGTCGCCCAGAAGGGCCCTTGGGACTCATACTCCCAAGGGCCCTTCGCCTGTCGCTGGCTCGGCTCTCCCGGCTCAGGCCTGCGTCGCCACCGGGGGACGCCACGGCTTGAGCCACGGCGTGTCCGGCCAGCCCTCGCGCCCGGCGACGAGCTCGTACATCGTCGCGCCGTCGATGGACTCCCGGACGATGTCGGCGTGCCCGGCGTGGCGGGCGAGCTCCTCGACCAGGTGCAGCGCCACCCAACGCACGGACCACGCCTCCAGGTCCCGGGGGAACCACGGCGCGTCCCGCGGCACGGGGACCGCGGCGTCGAGGTCGGCGGTGCGCAGCACCTCGCGCGTCACGTCGCCCTGGGCGGCGAGGGCGGCGAGGAGCGAGTCGAGGGTGTCGGAGTCGGTGACGCGGAAGTCGTCGCCCCAGGCCGCGGCCTGCTCCTCGACCGAGGCGTCGGGCGGTGCCGGGGCCCCGGGCGCCGCGGCGATGCGCTCGACCCAGCCGCGTTCGCACCTCGTGACGTGCTTGACGAGTCCCCCGATCGACAGGGTTCCGGCGGTGGGGGTGAGGCGGATCTGCTCCTCGGTCAGGCCGTAGGCGGCCGAGGCGAAGGCGTCGCGCTGCTGGTCGATGTAGGCGATGAGGCCGTGTGACGGTCGGAGGGTGCGGGTCGGTGGGTGCCGGGTCAAGCGGTGCGGTGGGCCCAGAGGTCGCGCAGCAGGGCGATCTCCGCGCCGTGGTGGATCAGCTCGCGGTTGATGTGCAGCACGAGGGTGGCGCGCGACGCGTCCGCGAACAAGCCCTCCGCGGGGCCGCACGGCTCGGTCAGCCCCTCGGCGCCCCAGCTGCGCACGCCGTCGAACCAGGCGGCGTAGGCACTGTCGAGCTGGGCGAGGGCCTGGTCGGCCGTCGCGGCGTAGTCGAAGGTGAAGTAGTCGGCCTCGGGCGCCCCGAAGTGGTTGTGGGCCCGGGCGCCGAGCACCCCGACGACGATGTGGGCCAGGCGCCAGGCGATCGTCGTCACCGGCGTCGGCTCGGGGGCGGGGTAGGCCCAGTCGATCGTCATCGCGCCGCTGCCGCCCTGGATCTCGGTGCTGCCCTCGCCGCGCCGGTGGACGTTCCAGGCGCCCGGGACCGGCTCCCAGAAGTACTCGTCGTCGGTCAGGCCCTCGAAGCGGGCGCGCAGCTGGTTCTTCCAGTGCCAGTCGGCCTGCTCGACGAGGGTCTCGTTCCAGTCGATGGTCGTGCTGGTCGTGCGTGTCGTCCGTGTCATGGCTCGATCGTCGCAGGCATATAGGACAGGAACTGTCCTGAGTGAATGGCAGACTCCGACCATGTCCACGACGAGCGACGGCAACGGCACGACCGCCCGCGTGCTCCGGCTGCTCGACCTGCTCCAGAGCCGGCCGGTCTGGAGCGGCACCGAGCTGGCCGAGCGCCTCGGCGTGACGACCCGCAGCGTGCGGCGCGACGTCGACCGCCTGCGCGAGCTCGGCTATCCCGTCAACGCGGCGCACGGCGCGGGCGGCGGCTACCAGCTCGGGGCCGGGCGCCGGCTGCCGCCGCTGCTGCTCGACGACGACGAGGCCGTCGCCATCGCCGTGTGCCTGCGGCTCGCGGCGGGCGGCACCGTCGAGGGCCTCGGCGAGGCCGCCGTGCGCACGCTGGCCAAGCTCGACCAGGTGCTTCCGGGCCGGCTGCGCTCGCAGGTCGAGGCCATCCACGAGGCCACCGTGACGCTCGACAGCACGACCTCACCGGTCGACGCGTCGACGCTCCTCGTGCTCGCGCGGGCCTGCCGCGAGACCGAGCGGGTCAGGTTCGCCTACGACGGTCCGCGCGGGGCGGGCGAGCGGACCGTCGAGCCCTACCGCCTCGTCGCCACCGGCCGTCGCTGGTACCTGCTCGCCTACGACCTCGACCGGCAGGACTGGCGCACCTTCCGGCTCGACCGGATCAGCGGCCCCGAGGCCCGCGGCTGGCGCTTCAAGCCCCGGGACGACGCCCCCGACGCCGCGGAGCACGTGCGTCGGTCGATCTCCCGCGGCGCCTACGACCACGTCTGCCGCGTCCGCATCCATGCGTCGAAGTCCGTGGTGGAGCAGCAGATCCCGCCGTCGGTCGGCACCGTGACGGCCGACGGCCGCGCGCACTGCATCCTCGAGGCCGGCGGCAACCACCTCGGCTGGATGGCGATGCACCTGGCCGTGCTCCCGTGGGAGATGACGGTGCTCGACCCGCCCGAGCTGCGGGACGTTATGCGGGAGCAGGCCGAGCGCCTGCTCCGGGCCGCGGGCAGCACAGTCGGCTGACGCGTCAGCCGGTGTTGCGCAGGCCGGCCGCGATGCCGTTGATGGTCAGCAGCAGCGCCCGCTGGACGTCGTCGTCGGGCTCGGCGTCGTCGGGCACGGCACGCGACCGCGCGAGCAGCGAGGTCTGCAGGGCGTGCAGGGGAGCGAGGTAGCTGTCCCGCAGCTGCAGGGTCCGCCGCAGCACGGGCGCCGACTCGAGCAGCTCCTTCTGGCCCGTGACCCGCAGCACCTCCTCGACCGTCCGGGCGTGCTCGGCGCGGATCGTGTCGAAGATGCCGGCGACGTCCTCGGGCACGAGCGCCCGCACGTACCCGGCGGCGATGTCGAGGTCGGTCTTGGCCAGCGTCATCTGGACGTTGGACAGGAAGGTGCGGAAGAAGGCCCACGAGCCGTACATCTCGCGCAGCGTGCTCTCGCGGCCGTCCTCCCGGGCGGCGGCGAGCCCGGAGCCGACGCCGAACCAGCCGGGCAGGATGATCCGCGACTGGGTCCAGCCGAAGACCCACGGGATGGCGCGCAGGTCATCGAGGCCGCCGGCGCCACCGGGACGCTTCGAGGGGCGCGAGCCGATGTTCATCTTGCCGAGCTCGTCGACGGGCGTCGCGGAGACGAAGAACGGGACGAGTCCGGGGTCGCGCACGAGCGCGCGGTAGGCGTCCTGGCCCCGACCGGCCACGACGTCCATCGTGCCGTTCCAGCCGTCGAGGACGTCCCGCGGCAGGAGGGACCGCCGGTGCAGGGCCGACGCCTCGAGCACCGCGGCGAGGGCCACCTCGAGGTTGAACCGGGCCAGGCCCGGCAGCGTGTACTTGTCGCTGATGACCTCGCCCTGCTCGGTGATCTTGATCGGCCCGTCGAGGCTGCCGTAGGGCTGGGAGAGGATGGCCTCGCCCGTGGGGCCGCCGCCGCGTCCGACCGAGCCGCCGCGGCCGTGGAAGAGCCGCAGCACGACGCCGTGCCGACGCGCGACGTCGCGCAGGGCGCGCTGCGCGCGGTGGATCTGCCACTGCGACGCGGCGATTCCCGCGTCCTTCGACGAGTCGGAGTAGCCGAGCATGATCTCCTGCACGTCGCCACGCGCCGCGACGACGCGGCGGTAGGACGCGTCGGACAGGAGCGCGTCGAGGAGGGGGCCCGCGGCCTCGAGCTCGGCGACCGTCTCGAACAGGGGCGCGAAGCCGATCCGGGCCGTCGCCGCCGTCGTCTCGCTTCCCGTGTCGACGAGTCCGGCCTCGCGGGCCAGGACGACGACGGCGAAGAGGTCGTCGACGTCGTGGGTCATCGACACGATGTAGGTCTCGATGCACTCCTCGCCGTACGTGTCGAGCGCGCGGCCGATCGCGGCCATGAGGGACAGCGAGGCCGTCGCCGCCTCACCGAGGTCGTGCGTGCCGGCGCCGGTGAGCGGGCGGCGCGAGGCCATCTCCCGCGACAGCACCTTGATGCGGCCCGCGTGGTCGAGCTCGCCGTACGGGGTGTCGAGCTCGTCGAGGCGGTCGTACAGCTCGGCGAGCGCGGCGTGGTGCTTGTCGCTGTGCTCGCGCACGTCGAGGGTCGCCAGGCCGGTGCCGGTGGCGACCGCCGCGCGGATGAGCCGCAGGATCGCGCCGTCGGCGGTCAGGGTGTCACCGCCCGCGACCATCGACTCGCGGATGAGGACGAGGTCGGCGAGCAGCTCGTCGAAGGTCGCGTAGTCGCGGCCGGGCTCGTGCGGCGTGCCGTGTGCGAGGCGGTCCCGGGTCCGCAGCAGGCGGACCCGCACGAAGCTCAGCTTGAGCCGGTACGGCTCCTCGGCGTTGAGCCGTCGGACCGACTCGTAGGTCACCGGCAGCGCCGTGGCGTCGCGCTCGAGGCTCTCACGCAGGGCGTCGGTGACCGTGACGACACGGGTCGACGAGGACAGCTCGTGGAGCATGTGGTCGAGCTTGTCGACGAGCTCCTCGAGGCCCACGTCGTGCTGCAGGCCGATGACCTCCAGCGTCACCTCGGGCGTCACGTTGGGGTTGCCGTCGCGGTCACCGCCCGCCCAGGCGCCGAAGCGCAGCGGACGCGCGGACGCGGGCAGCTCGACGCCGATGCCGGCGAGGGTGCGGTCGAGCTCGCCGAGGAGGTCCGGCACGACCTGGGCGGCGAGGAAGCGCAGCGTGTGCATCGCGGTGCGCGCCTCGTCGGTGGGCTCGGGCCGCACGATGCGCAGCTCGTCGGTCTGCCACAGCATGTCGACGAGCTCGGCGAGGCGGCGCTCGGTGCGCGCACTCTCGGTGGCCGGGCGGCGCGGGTCCTCGAGCTCGGTGACGGTGGCCGCGATGCGCCGTAGGAGGTTCAGGACGGTGCGCCGGGTGGCCTCCGTGGGGTGGGCCGTGAAGACCGGCCGGTACTCGAGCCGGGCGAGGACGTCGTCGAGCTGCTCGCGCTCCAGGCTGCCGGACTCGAGCGCCTCCCCGATGCGCCGCACCGTCGCGGCGAGCGGTCCCTCGTCGACGGCGCTCAGCTCCTGCCACCGGTGCAGCTGCTCGGTGACGTTGACGAGCTGGAAGTAACCGGTGAAGGCCCGGGCGAGCACGACGGCGGTCGGTGCGTCGACCCCCTCGAGGAGCGCACGCAGCTCGTCGTCCTGGGGCTGGCGGGCCAGACCACGGACCTTCTCGACGAGCTCGAGCAGCTCGGGTCCCTCGTGCCGCGTGAGCGCCTCGCCGAGGAGCGTCCCGAGCTGGCGCACCGACGCCCGGAGGGCAGCGTGCTGCTGCGCGGAGGAGACGCCACCGGCAAACGTCGCGACGTTCGGCTCGCGCCGGTCGGCCTCGAGGAGCTGCTCGGTGGTGGCCCGGTCCTGGGTGCTCATGCGTCAGTGGTACCGCGTCGAGGTTTCCGGATGGTTACCGGTCCACGATGGGGGACGGAATCTGGACACCTGGGTCGCCGTCCGTCCGGCCCGCCGTCCCCGGTGGCCGGGCGGTGGCCCTGCGAGGATGACGCCATGAGCACCGGCACCCTCGTCCTCGCGGCCACCCCCATCGGCGACCCGCGCGACGCCGCGCCCCGGCTCGGGGCCGAGCTCGCCGAGGCGGACGTCGTGGCCGCCGAGGACACGAGGCGGCTGCGGCGGCTGCTGACCGAGCTCGACGTCACCCCGCGCGGCGCGGTCCTCAGCTACCACGAGCACAACGAGGCGAGCCGGACGCCCGAGCTCGTCGAACGGCTCGTCGCGGGCGAGCGCGTCGTCGTCGTCACGGACGCGGGCATGCCCTCCGTCAGCGACCCGGGCTACCGCCTCGTCGCCGCGTCCGTCGAGGCGGGGGTGCGCGTCACGTGCGTGCCCGGGCCGAGCGCCGTCCTCATGGCGCTCGCCGTGTCGGGCCTGCCCGTCGACCGGTTCTGCTTCGACGGGTTCCTCCCGCGCAAGCCGGGCGAGCGGGCCCGCGCCCTCGCCGAGGTGGCCGAGGAACGCCGGACGCTCGTCTTCTTCGAGGCGCCGCACCGCCTCGCCGACACCCTCGCCGCGATGGGCGACGCGTTCGGGGCGGACCGTCGGGCCGCGGTGTGCCGCGAGCTGACGAAGACGTACGAGGAGGTCCGACGCGGCACCCTCGCCGAGCTCGTCGAATGGGCACAGGCGGGGGTCAAGGGCGAGATCACCGTCGTCGTGGCGGGGGCGGATCGACGCCTCGCCTCGGTGGACGACGCCGTCGAGCAGGTCCGCCGACGCGTCGGGCAGGGGGAGCGGCTCAAGGACGCCGCCGGCGTCGTGGCCGCCGAAACCGGCCTGTCGAAGAAGGTGCTCTACGACGCGGCGGTGTCCCGGGGCTGAGGCATGCCGGCCACGACCGCGGCTCCCGGCGTCCCGTCGTACGGGTCGGCGGGTCGGGCTGGTAGGTCTTGAAGGGTGGACGCCCTGGGGTCAGGGTGGAACACGGCCGGGACGCGGCGCGTTGCGCCGGCGGGTGCTGCGACCGGCGCCGCATCCAGACACACGAGGCAAGGAGCAGGGATGGCTACGATCCGCAACGCGTCCGCGCACTGGGAGGGCTCGCTCATGGAGGGGTCCGGACAGGTCACCTTCGAGTCGTCGAACCTCGGCACCCACGAGGTCACGTGGGCCTCGCGCGCCGAGCAGCCCGGCGGGCGCACGAGCCCGGAGGAGCTCATCGCGGCGGCACACTCGACCTGCTACTCCATGGCGCTGTCGAACGGGCTCGCCAAGGCCGGGACGCCGCCGGAGAGCATCGACACCAAGGCCGCCGTCACCTTCCAGCCCGGCACCGGCATCACCGGCATCGAGCTGTCCGTCACGGCCAAGGTTCCCGGCCTGACGGCCGAGCAGTTCGAGGAGGCCGCCCAGGCCGCCAAGGAGGGGTGCCCGGTCAGCCAGGCGCTCAAGGCGGTGCCGATCAGCCTCGAGGTGAACTTCACCGAGTGACCCGTCGGCCACGGCCGACCAGGGCGACGACACAGCCGTGCCGGCGTCACCCCTGCCGGGTGGCGCCGGTTCGGCTGTGTCCCAAGGGTCTCGGCCCGTCAGCCTCGTTCGGCGACGGCCTTGAGCCCCTCGAGCATCGACTGCCAGTTCTGCGAGAACTGCTCGGCCTGCGCGGCCGACTCGTTGCCGTCCTGCTCGAGCGACACGGTCGTCGGTCCCTCGCCCGCGCCGTCGAGGGTGTAGGTCACCGTGTGGTAGTTCTCCGGGACGTCGTCCTGGCCCATGAGCGGGCTGTAGTGGGTCACCGACAGGCGTCGGGGCTCGTCGACCTCGAGCACCTCGCCCCTGTCCTCGTAGGCCCGACCCTCGATCTCACCCGCCCAGGTGATGGGTCCGCCCACCGACCAGTCCGTCGTCAGCGTCGTCCCGGCCATCCACTGCGTGACCCGCTCGGGGTCGGTCAGGGTCTGCCACGTCCGCTCGGGTGACGCGTCGACCGTCACCTGTGCCGTCGCCACATGTCCAGTCATGCCTCCGTCATACCCGCCCGGCCGCGTCGGCGCTTGAAGGATTCCGACACCGGCGCGACCCCATCCGGCGGGTGCCTAGGATTCACCGCATGAGTCATGTCCTGTCAGCCGTCGCCTGGCCGTACACCAACGGCCCGCGCCACATCGGCCACGTGGCCGGTTTCGGCGTGCCCTCCGACGTCTTCAGCAGGTACATGCGGATGGCGGGGCACGAGGTGCTCATGGTCTCCGGCACCGACGAGCACGGCACGCCGATCCTCGTCCTGGCCGAGGAGGAGGGCCTGACGCCGCAGGAGCTCGTCGACAAGTACAACGCGGTCATCGCCCAGGACCTCACGGACCTCGGCCTGTCCTACGACCTCTTCACCCGCACGACGACGCGCAACCACTACGCCGTCGTGCAGGAGCTGTTCCGGCAGGTGCACGCCAACGGCTACATGATCGAGCAGACGACGAAGGGGGCGATCAGCCCTTCGACGGGTCGCACGCTGCCCGACCGCTACATCGAGGGCACCTGCCCGATCTGCGGGTTCCCCGACGCGCGCGGCGACCAGTGCGACAACTGCGGCAACCAGCTCGACGCCGACGAGCTCATCGACCCGCGCAGCAAGATCAACGGTGAGACGCCCGAGTTCGTCGAGACGCAGCACTTCTTCCTCGACCTCCCGGCGCTCGCCGACGCGCTCGGGCAGTGGCTCGACGGCCGGGAGGCGTCGGGCACGTGGCGCCCGAACGTCATCAAGTTCAGCAAGAACCTTCTCAAGGACGTCCGGCCGCGTGCCATGACCCGCGACATCGACTGGGGCATCCCGGTGCCGCTGCCGGGGTGGCAGGACAACCCGAACAAGCGCCTCTACGTCTGGTTCGACGCCGTCATCGGCTACCTCTCGGCCTCGATCGAGTGGGCGCGTCGTCTGGGCCCCGGCCGCGAGGACCGCTGGCGCGAGTGGTGGAACGACCCCGAGGCCGTGTCCTACTACTTCCAGGGCAAGGACAACATCACCTTCCACAGCCAGATCTGGCCGGCCGAGCTGCTCGCCTACGCGGGCCACGGTGACAAGGGCGGCGTGCCCGGGCCGTACGGCCAGCTCGACCTGCCGACCGAGGTCGTCGCGTCCGAGTTCATGACGCTCGAGGGCAGGCAGTTCTCGACGAGCCGCAAGCACGTCATCTACGTGCAGGACATCGTCGCCCGGTACGGGCCGGACCCGATCCGGTACTTCATCTGCGCGGCCGGGCCCGAGAACCAGGACGCCGACTTCAGCTGGGCCGAGTTCGTCCAGCGCAACAACAGCGAGCTCGTCGCCGGCTGGGGCAACCTCGTCAACCGCACCGCCGCGATGGTCGCCAAGAGCTTCGGCCAGATCCCGGAGCCCGGCCCGCTCGAGCCCGTCGACGAGGAGCTGCTCGCCACCGTGCGCGGTGCCTTCGAGACCGTCGGGGGCTCCCTCGAGCGGCACCGGCAGAAGGCGGCGCTCGCGGAGGTCATGCGCGTCGTCGGCGAGGCCAACGCGTACGTCTCGAGGACGGAGCCGTTCAAGCTCAAGGGCGATGACCAGCGCGAGCGGCTCGGCACGGTGCTGCACACGCTGACCCAGGCCGTCTCGGACATCAACACGCTCATCGCGCCGTTCCTCCCGCACGCCGCGAACCGGGTCCACGCGGTGCTCGGCGGCGAGGGTGAGCTCATGCCGATGCCTCGCCTCGAGATGGTGCGCGACCTCGACGACGACAGCCGCTGCTACCCCGTCATCACCGGCGACTACTCCGCGACCCCGCGGTGGGAGTCGAGGCCGGTCGTGCCGGGAACGCCGATCGCGAAGCCGACCGGCGTCTTCACCAAGCTCGACGCCGAGGCCGTGATCGAGGCCGAGCGCGGTCGCCTCGGCGACGCGTCCACCGATTCCGACGAGCCCGCCGAGTCAGTCGAGTCCGGCGAGTCCGGCGAGTCCGGCGCGGAGCCGGACGCCGACGAGGCCGCGGGCGCATGAGCCCGCACTCGTCGGGACACCACGGTCTGCCGGACCGGCCCGACCCGCTGCCGATCGACGTCGTCGACAACCACGTCCACCTCGACATCACGCGCGAGGGCGACGCTCCCTTCGACGTCGCCGAGGCGGTCGCCTGGGCCAGGTCGGTCGGTGTGACCCGGATGGTGCAGGTGGGCTGCGACCTCGAGGGCATCGCCTTCACCGTCGACGCCATCGACCGCTTCCCCGAGCTGGTCGGCGGGATCGCCTTGCACCCCAACGAGGTTCCGCGTCTCGCGGCGGCCGGTCGGCTCGAGGAGGCCTATGCACAGGTCGAGCGGCACGCCGCCCACGAGCGCGTCCGCGCCATCGGCGAGACCGGGCTCGACTACTTCCGCACCGGCCCCGAGGGCATCCCGGTGCAGCAGGACGGGTTCCGCTGGCACATCGACCTGGCCAAGCGGCTCGGCAAGGCCCTGCAGATCCACGACCGCGACGCCCACGACGACGTCCTGCGCATCCTCGACGAGGAGGGCGCGCCCGAGCGCACCGTGCTGCACTGCTTCTCCGGCGACCTCACGATGGCGCTGCGGTGCGTCGAGCGCGGCTACTACCTGTCCTTCGCCGGCACCGTCACGTTCAAGAACGCCCGGGGGCTGCGCGACGCCCTCGCCGCGACCCCCCTGGACCACCTCCTCGTCGAGACCGACGCGCCCTATCTCGCACCGAGCCCGCACCGGGGCGCGACGAACGCGTCCTACCTCGTCCCGGTGACCCTGCGGGCCATGGCCGGGGTGCTCAACGTCGACGTGCCGTCGCTGTGCCGGGCGGTGTCGGAGAACAGCGAGCGGGTATACGGCTCATGGCGTCCGGCCGGGACAGCGGGCGCGGCCGAGGCTGCGTCCGGACCCGGACGAACCGCCTAGCGCAGGCCCTGTCGGCCCGCCCGTCGACAGGCCGCGTCGTTACCGAAACTTGACCTGACGGCCGGTCGTCGGTCACTGTGGACGACTGTTGGCCGGCTGCAGCCCCGCATCGACCTCGTCCCGACGCCGCGACGAGGGCTGTTCGAGAGCGCGTTGCACCCGGGACGTTCGACGTTCGGAGTGTTTTGGTTTCGCGCAATCTCAAGGTCCTCGCCCTCGCCGGCGCGGCCGTCGTGCTCACCAGTGGCGCGGTCGGCGCAGCGCAGCTCGACAAGGCCGTGACCCTCTCGGTCGACGGCAAGACCACCGCAGCCCACGTGTTCGGCAGCACCGTCGGTGACCTCCTCGACTCCGAGGGCATCACCACCAAGCCCGGCGACGTCGTCGTCCCGGCTGCCGACAGCCCGCTCAGCGACGGCGAGACGGTGACCGTCCGGTACAGCCGCCTGCTGACCCTGACCATCGACGGCAAGCAGCGCCAGATCCGCACGACCGAGACCACGGTCGACGGAGCCCTGCTCGCCCTCGGCCTGCGCAGCGACGGTGCCCGCATCTCGGTGTCCCGCTCGCAGACCATCGGCCGTCAGGGCCTGTCCCTGACGATCGTGACCCCCAAGCCGGTCACCGTCGTCGCCGACGGCCGCACGACGACCAAGACCGTCGCCGCCGCCACCGTCGGCGAGGCCCTCAAGCAGCTCGGCGTCCACCTCGGCTCGACCGACCGGGTCACACCGGCTGCGACGACGCCGCTCACCGCCGGTACGACGATCCGCGTCCAGCGCGTCCAGCAGAAGTCGGCCACCGTCACCGAGACCATCGCCCACGGCACGACCAGGCGCAGCTCCTCGGACCTGTACACCGGCCAGACCAAGGTGCTGCGTGCCGGGAGCGACGGCACCCGCGTCGTCACGGTGCAGCGCACCGTCGTCGACGGCAAGGTCGTCGCCACCAAGCGCCTGTCCGCCAAGGTGACCAAGGCCCCGGTCGACCGCGTCGTCCTCGTCGGGACCAAGGCGCGGCCCACCACCTCGAGCACCTCGAGCACCTCGAGCGGCTCGACGGGTGGCTCCGGGGCCGCGATCAACCTGGCCCGCGCGTCGATGTGGGACTCGATCGCCCAGTGCGAGTCGAGCGGCAACTGGCACATCAACACCGGCAACGGCTACTACGGCGGTCTGCAGTTCCTGACCTCCACGTGGCTCGCCTACGGGGGCGACGACTTCGCCTCGCGCGCCGACCTCGCCTCGCGCGAGGAGCAGATCACGGTGGCCAACCGCGTCTACGCCGACAACGGCACGTCGCAGTGGAGCTGCGGCTGAGCCCACGGGCCGGCCGCGGCACCCGCGCACACGCCCGCTCGACCCCCTCGGGTCGGGCGGGCGTCGCCGTCCGGTGGCCGGGGTGGGCCATAGGGTGAGGCCATGGCGAAGAAGGACGCGACCGGGGCGGCCCAGGTCGACGACTCGGCGCTGCTCGGCCCGGCCCAGGTGCGGCAGCTCGCCGAGCGCCTCGAGGTCCGCCCGACCAAGCAGTGGGGCCAGAACTTCGTCGTCGACCCGAACACCGTGCGCAAGATCGTGCGCGTGGCGGGCGTCGGCCCCGACGACGTGGTCGTCGAGGTCGGTCCGGGGCTCGGTTCGCTGACCCTCGCGCTGCTGCCCGTCGTCCGGCAGGTCACCGCGGTCGAGGTCGACCCGCGCCTCGCCGGCGCCCTGGAGGACACCGTGGCGCGTCTCCAGCCGCAGCACGCCGACCGGTTGCGCCTCGTCGCCGCCGACGCCCTCACCGTGACGAAGCTCCCGAAGCCGCAGCCGACCGCGCTCGTGGCCAACCTGCCGTACAACATCTCCGTCCCGGTGGTGCTGTCCTTCCTCCAGCACTTCCCGAGCCTCGAGCGCGTCCTCGTCATGGTCCAGCTCGAGGTCGCCGAGCGGCTCGCGGCCAGGCCGGGCAGCAAGATCTACGGGGTCCCGAGCCTCAAGGCCGCGTGGTACGCGGACGTCGAGCTGGCCGGACGCGTCGGACGAACGGTCTTCTGGCCGGCCCCCAACGTCGACTCCGGGCTCGTGTCGCTGCGCCGACGCACGCCCCCGGTGACGACGGCCACGCGGGAGGAGGTCTTCCGCTGCATCGACGCCGCCTTCCTCCAGCGGCGCAAGGCCCTGCGCGGCGCGCTCGCCTCGTGGGCCGGCTCGCCGGCGCTGGCGGAGGAGGCGCTCCGGGCGGCCGGCGTCGACCCTCGGGCGCGCGGGGAGCAGCTCGACATCGAGACGTTCGCCCGTATCGCCGCGGCGCGGCCACAGGCCGGCTCGCCGTCGCCCTCGACGTCTCGGTCGACATCTCCCTCGCGGTCGCCGAAGGGTCGGGGGTCAAAGAAGAGCCGGTCGCACGAGTCCTCGACGCCGCCGGCCACGGACGACTGACCGGACCCATAGGGTGGGCGCATGACTGTCGCTCCGACCCTGCCGGGCGCGGTGACCGTGCGGGTCCCGGGCAAGGTCAACCTCGAGCTGCGCGTCGGCCCCTGCCGGGCCGACGGCTACCACTCGCTCGCGACCGTCTACCAGGCCGTCTCCCTGCACGACGAGGTGTCGGTGGCTCGCTGGGACGACTGGCAGGTCGTGCCCGCCGGCACGTACTCGGACCGCATCCCGACCGACGGCGACAACCTCGCCGTCCGCGCCGCCCGACTCGTCGCCGAGCGGTGGTCGGTCGACGAGTCCCTCTCGATCCGCATCGACAAGGACATCCCGGTGGCGGGCGGCATGGCGGGCGGCTCGGCGGACGCCGCCGCCACCCTCCTCGCCTGCGACCACCTGTGGGGCCTCGGCCTCGACCGTGACGAGCTCACCGAGCTCGCGTCCCTGCTCGGCAGCGACGTCCCGTTCCCGCTCGTGGGCGGCAACGCCATGGGGTCCGGGCGTGGCGAGCAGCTCGCACCGGTCCTGGCCCGCGGCACGTTCCACTGGGTCTTCGCCATCAGCGACACCGGCCTGTCGACGCCGCAGGTCTACGCCGAGTGCGACCGGCTGCGCGAGCGCGACGGCGTGCACGTCCCCGAGCCGCGGGTCAGCCCCGGCCTCATGGCGGCGTTGCGCTCCGGCGACCCCGCGGCGCTCGGGGCCGCGCTGCACAACGACCTCGAGCCGGCCGCGTTCTCGCTGCGCCCCCAGCTGCGCGAGCTGCGCGACGCGGGCGTCGAGTTCGGGGCGCTCGGCGGCGTCGTGTCGGGGTCGGGCCCGACCGTCGCGTTCCTCACCGAGAGCCACGAGGCCGCGCTCGACCTGTCGGTCTCACTGGCTGCCTCCGACCTGTGCCGCGACCTGCGTCGCGCCAGGGGCCCGGTCCACGGCGCCCAGGTCGTCACGAGCCCCCGCCCCGCCGACTGACCGCCGGCCGGCCCACGTTCGCGGGGGCTCGTCGCGAGCGCATAGGGTCTGCTCCGATGGCCAACCTCGTCTCCCTCGAACGCGTCTCCCTCGTCTTCGGCACGACCCACGTCCTCGACGACGTCAGCATCGGTGTCCTCACCGGCGACCGCATCGGCATCGTCGGCGTCAACGGCGGTGGCAAGTCGACGCTGCTGCGCGTCATGGCGGGTCTGCAGGAGCCGGACTCGGGCCGCATCAGCAAGCAGGGCGGCCAGGGCGGCATCCGCGTCGGCATGCTGAGCCAGGACGACGCGCTGGAACCGGCGTGGACGGTCCGGGAGGCCGTCCTCGGCGACCGGCCGGAGCACGTCTGGGCAGGTGACCCCCGCATCCGCGACGTGCTCACCGGGCTACTGGGTGGCATCGGTGCCGAGGCCATGGGCGGTCTCGACAGCCGCGTCGGCCCCAAGTCCGGCGGGGAGCGGCGGCGGCTGGCCCTGGCGCGCCTCCTCGTCGAGGACCCCGAGCTGCTCCTGCTCGACGAGCCGACCAACCACCTCGACGTCGAGGGCGTCGCCTGGCTCGCCGACCACCTGGCCCACCGTCGACCGCGCCCGGGCAACGCGACCGTCGCGATCACCCACGACCGCTGGTTCCTCGACGCGTACGCGACGGTGACGTGGGAGGTCGAGTCCGGTGGCGTCAGCTCGTTCGAGGGCGGCTACGCGGCCTACGTCCTCGCCAAGGCCGAACGGGACCGCCTCGCCGGCGTCGTGGCCGACCGGCGCGCCAACCTCATGCGCAAGGAGCTGGCCTGGCTGCGCCGCGGCGCGCCGGCCCGCACGAGCAAGCCGAAGTTCCGCATCGAGGCCGCCAACGCCCTCATCGCCGGCGAGCCGGAGCCCCGCAACAGCGTCGAGCTGGCGTCGTTCGCCACGCGTCGCCTCGGCAAGGACGTCATCGACCTCGAGGACGCGACCCTGACGGTCGGCGAGCCGCCGTATGCACGGACCCTGCTCGACCGCGTCACGTGGCGCCTGGCGCCGGGGGAGCGGGTCGGCATCGTCGGTGTCAACGGCGCCGGCAAGTCGACCCTCCTGCGCGCCCTGACCGGCGAGGTCCCGCTGACTGCCGGTCGGCGCCGGGTCGGCAAGACCGTCGCGATCGCGCACCTGACCCAGGAGGTGCGCGAGCTCGAGCGGTTCGAGCAGTGGCGGGTCATCGAGGCCGTCGAGGACGTGCGCCAGTACACGATGCACGGGGGCAAGGAGGTGAGCGCGGGCCAGCTGGCGACGCGGCTCGGGTTCCCGGGTGGCCGGCAGCAGACGCGCGTCGGCGACCTGTCGGGTGGCGAGCGGCGACGCCTCCAGCTGACGCGGCTGCTGCTCACCGAGCCGAACGTCCTCGTCCTCGACGAGCCGACGAACGACCTCGACATCGAGACCCTCACCTCGCTCGAGGACGTCCTCGACGGGTGGGCCGGCACGCTCGTCGTCGTCTCGCACGACCGGTACCTGCTCGAGCGGGTCTGCGACCACCAGCTGGCCCTGCTCGGTGACGGGCGCGTCCGCGACCTGCCCGGTGGCGTCGACCAGTACCTCGAGCTGCGCGCCGCCGCTGCGTCGCAGGCGGCGACGGGCGGGGGGCCGGCGTCGTCGTCCGGCGCGGCCGGGGCGGCGTCCCGGGGAGCGGCCCCGTCCGGCGCGGCCGGTGCCACCGCCGCAGCGGCGCCGGCGAGCGGGGCGGTCACGACCGCGAGCCCCGGCGAGGTCCGCGAGGCGCGCAAGACGATGGCGCGCGTCGAGAAGCAGCTGTCGCGCCTGGCCGACCGCGAGGAGCGGATCCACGGCGAGATGGCCCAGCAGGCGACCGACCCCGCCGCCCTCGCCGACCTCAACGCCCGCCTCCAGGAGCTCGTCGCCGAGCGCGAGGGGCTCGAGCTCGAGTGGCTCGAGGCCGCCGAGGTCGTCGGCTGAGGGGCGGTCCCGGCGGAGGGTTGCCAAGTATCTTGATGTCAAGATACTTTCGAGGCATGGAGATGACCCTGCACCACGTCCAGGTCTCCGGTCCCGCCGGCTGCGAGGATGCGATGCGCGACTTCTACGCCGGGGTCCTCGGTCTGACCGAGCTGCCCAAGCCCGAGAGGCTGCGCGCCCGCGGCGGTGCCTGGTTCCGGGCGGGTGGCGAGCCCGGCGCGGCGGAGGTGCATGTCGGCATCGAGGAGCCCTTCGCCCCCGCCCGCAAGGCGCACCCCGGGATCGCGGTGGCCGACGTCGACGCGCTCGCGGCCGCGCTCGCCGCGGCCGGTGCCCCGGTCGTCTGGGACGACGCCATCCCCGGCCTGCGCCGCTTCCACACCAGCGACCCCGTCGGCAACCGCCTCGAGTTCCAGCAGCGGACCGACGCGTGAGCCGGCCGGCGTCCGGCGTCCCGGTGCGGCGCCCCCTGTCAGCCCGTGGGGTCGGTCGGGCGTGCCTCGAGCGGGGCGAGCATCCGGCGCAGCAGCGCGGCGAGGTCGCGGCGCTCGGCCGGGCCGAGCTCGGACAGGAGCGACTTCTCCTGCTCGATGAGGTCGGCCATCGCCGAGTCGACGACATCGCGCCCGGCGGGCGTCAGCCGCACGAGCACGCCGCGGCGGTCGCCCGGGTCGGGGCGCCGCTCGACGAAGCCGCTGCGCTCGAGCCGGTCGACGCGGTTGGTCATCGTGCCCGAGGTCACCAGCGTCTGGTGCACCAACGCCCCGGGCGAGAGCTGGTAGGGCTCCCCGGCACGACGCAGCGCCGACAGCACGTCGAAGGCCCAGCCCTCCAGCAGGTGCTCGGAGAAGGCTCGCCCCCGCGCGAGATCGAGGCGGCGGGCGAGCCGGGACACCCGCGAGAGGACCTCCAGCGGCGACACGTCGAGGTCGGGCCGCTCTCGGCGCCAGGCCGCGACGATCTCGTCGACGTCGTCGCCGCCGACGCGGGCCGGGCTGCGGTCCTGGCTCATGCCGTCAGCGTAGTGGCCATCAAGACTCTTGACATCGAAAGAAAGTGAGGTCGCCGTGTCCGACGCCACACCTCCGACTCCCAGCGACCAGGTTCCGGACGGCTCCGCCTGGGACCCCGGCCAGTACGGGCTCTTCGCCGACCATCGCGGCCGGCCGTTCGCCGACCTCCTCGCCCGGGTCGACGCCCCGAACCCGCGGCTCGTCGTCGACCTCGGCTGCGGCCCGGGCGAGCTGACGCTCGGGCTGGCGCGGCGCTGGCCCGAGGCTCGCGTCATCGGCGTCGACTCCTCGCCCCAGATGCTCGAACGGGCCCGGGCCCTCGACACCGGCGGCCGTGTCGAGTGGGTGGAGGCGACGGCCGAGGACTGGGACGCCACCGGGTGCGGCGGCCCCGTCGACGTCCTCGTCACCAACGCGACGCTCCAGTGGGTCCCGACCCACCTGCGGCTGATCCCGCGCTGGCTCGACGCGCTGACGCCCGGGGGCACCTTCGCCATGCAGGTGCCGGCCAACTTCGACGCCCCGTCGCACCGGCTCATGCGCGAGGTGGCCGCCCGCCATCCGCGCGCCGACGACCTGCGCCCCGGCCTCGACCGGGCCGCTGCCGTCGCCCTGCCGGGCACGTACGCGGCGCTCCTGCTCGACCGCACCCCGGACGTCGACGTGTGGCAGACGACGTACGAGCACGTCCTCGACGCGCCCACAGCAGGGCCGCACCCGGTGCTCGAGTGGGTCCGGGGCACCGGCCTGCGCCCGGTCCTCGGAGTGCTCGAGGACGCCGCGGAGCGCGAGGCCTTCGAGCAGGAGTATGCGCGCGAGCTCGAGGCGGCCTACCCGCGTCGGCCGTTCGGGGTGCTCTTCCCCTTCACCCGGACCTTCGCCGTCGCCCGCACCCGCCGGCCCGACGGGCAGGCCCCGGCACGGTAAGGCGCCGACCACGACCTGCCCAAGGCCTTGCCAACACGTCCCATGGGCCCTGCTGCTACCGACGGGTCGAGGTCAGTTTCTGGCATTTGCCCACATTTGCACCGAAGATGACGTGAAATAGGAAGTGGCACGTCTCACGGTTGACGGCACCGCACGGAGCGTCCCGCTCGGTCAGGGGAGGGAGCGGCTCCGCGCCGGCACCCGTGGTGTCGCCAGGTTTCGTCCTTCCGCGATGGTTTCGTGGAGGGGACCATCCGGAAGGGCGAAACCTGCCAACGCTCCCGCGGTGCGAGTCGACGCGCGCGGCAGGCCGGGGCAGACTGTCCAGCACCGGAAAGTGGCTGGAAGGGCTCGAGGTGTCGGCTGACCTGACCATGTGGTCGAGCGAGGCGTGGTCCTCCGCTGCCGACGTGCAGCTGCTCGCCCGTAGTCGCGAGGGGTCGGCCGAGGCGTTCGGCGAGCTGTGGCGCCGTCACCTGCCCGCGGCCTATGCCGTCGCGCGTCGCTACCGGGGGCGCACCAGCCCCGACGACGTCGTGGCCGAGGCCGCCGCCCGCGTCTTCTCCCTCATCCGCGACGGTCGCGGGCCGGAGGAGCACTTCCGTGCCTACTTCCTGTCGGCGGTGCGCACCGTCGCCCTCGACGCCGGCAGCCGTGACCTGCGGCTCGTGCCGACCGAGGAGGAGGACCTCGACGCGCTCGCCGAGCCCGTCGACCAGCCCGAGCCCGACCTCGGCGACGACGAGACCGTCGCCCTCGTGCGCGAGGCGTTCCGGTCCCTGCCCGAGAAGGACCAGCGGGTGCTGTGGCACACGACCGTCGAGGGCGCCGCACCGCGGGTCGTCGCGCCGAGCCTGGGCATGACGGCGAACGCCGTCAGCGTCCGCGCCATGCGCGCCCGCGAGAACCTGCGCGCCCTCTACCTCGACGCCCGCGCCGAGCGGGGCCTGTCCGAGGCGGACACGGACGAGTGCCGGTGGACCATCACCCACCTCGGCGCCCTCGTGCGCGGTCGGCTCCCCAAGCGGCAGACCGAGCGCGCCCGGGCCCACGTCGCCTCGTGCTCGCACGCCGCCCGCATCGCCGCCGACCTGCGCGTCATCCACGACGGCTTCCCGGCGCTGCTCGTCCCCCTGGTCCTCGCCGCCGGGGTCTCGACCCCGGGCTTCGTCACCGCGGGTGGTCTGGGTCTGGTCGGCGGCGCCGCAGGAGCCGCGGGTGCGGGTGCAGCGGGGGTCGTCGGTGGAGGCGGCGCCGCTGGCGGGGTTGCGGGCGCGGGTGCGCCGCCAGGGTCGTCGGTCGCCGCCGCAGGAGCCTCGGGTGCCTCGGGCGTCGGCCGTCTCGGCTCGGGTGCCGACGCCCTGGCGCAGGTGGCCAGCCGCGTCGCGAGTGTCGTGGCAGGCGTCGCCGTCACGGCTGGGGCCACCGGCCTGCTCGGTGCCCCGGCCTCCACGACGCTTCCCGCCGGCGCGTCGCCCCGACCGTCCGTGTCCGCCTCGCCGAGCCCAGGGACGCCGTCCGTCCCCGGCGCCCCGGGAACAGCGGCGAACGCGGGGGCTGCGGGGGTCGCCACGGCGGTCCCGTCGGTGGCCGCACGCGTGGCCCGGGGTCTCACCGGCACCCCGGCACCGCCGGCACCGGGCGGCGCGGCGACGCCGACGCCCGGTGGCGTGGGCGCCGGCAGCACGGACCAGACCGGCGTGACCGTCGCACCGGGGCCGAGTGACGCGGCCGGCTCTGCCGGCTCGACCGGTTCGGGCGGTTCGGGCGGCGACACACCGGCCACGCGCCCCCCTGCCTCGTCGACGCCGCCGGCCGTCTCGAGCCCGCCCGCCCCGCCGCCGACGACGCCTCCCGCGCCGCCCACGACGCCACCGAGCCCGCCGCCGACGACCGATCCGTCGCCCCAGCCCTCGAGCCCGCCGACGATGACGGTCAAGGTCATCGCGACGGGCGACCCGAGCAGGTTCACGCTCTCGGTCCGCACCACCGTCGAGGGACGGCTGCGCATCTCCGTCGCCAACGCCTCCGGAGCCGGGTCGCTGGTGGCGAGCAACAGTGCCTGGACGTGCTCGAACACGTCCGCCTCGCGGGTCACCTGCTCGGGGTCGGCCAGTGCCGGACGCATGCAGCTGACCCAGGGCGGCCTCGGGGGGCTCGGTCCCGTCCTCGTGACCGTCACCGACGGCGCCGGCGACACCTATCGCCGGACCTTCTTCGGCTGACACGCCGGCACGGGGCCCGGAGTGTGCCGGCACGCGCGCCGGGGGTCAGCGACGCCGCAGCGTCACGAGGCGCGGTCTCCGATCGAGCCCGGACAGCCCGTTCCAGGCGAGGTTGACCAGGTGCGCGGCCACCTGGTCCTTCTTGAACTTGCGCTGGTCGAGCCACCACTGGCCGGTGAGGGCCACCATGCCGACGAGCATCTGCGCGTGGATCGGCGCGGACTTCGGGTCGAGCCCGCGGGCCTTGAACTCGGCGGCGAGCAGGTGCTCGACCCGCGTGGCGACGTCGCCGAGGACGCTGGCGAACGAGCCGGTCGACTGGCCGGGTGGGGAGTCCCGGACGAGGATCCGGAACCCGTCGGGGTCGCTCTCGACGTAGTCGAGCAGGGCGAGCGTCGCCCGCTCGAGGAGCATCCGGGCGCCGTCGCCCCCGTCGAGCGCGCGCGTGATGCCGCCGAGCAGGGCCTGGATCTCACGGTCGACGACGACGGCGTACAGGCCCTCCTTGCCGCCGAAGTGCTCGTAGACGACGGGCTTGGACACGTTCGCCTTGGCCGCAACCTCCTCGACCGTGGTCGCTTCGAAGCCCTTCTCGGCGAAGAGCCTCCGACCGACGGCGACGAGCTGCTCGCGCCGCTCGGGCCCGGTCATCCGGGCGCGGGTGCGCGGCCGCTCCCCGCGCGCGGCGCGCCGGGGCCCTTCAGCACTGGCTGCCCTCGCTGCCCTGTCTGGGCTGTCCGGCCGGTCGGCGGTCACGCCGTCATGGTGCCACCCGCCGACCCGGCGCGGGCCCGACCGGCCGTCGGCGCGTCGGCTCGGGCATCCCGGGACGCGCGCTCCCGGCAGGGACGCGCGCATCATGTCCGCATTGCACAAACCACGCACGCGACGCCGGGCCATGTCGCACACTTGGGCTCTCTCCACACCCGAAAGGAACCCGGTGTCTGCGAACGCCATCGGTGCGACACCCGACTCCGTCCTGCTCACCGACCTCACGGATGCGGATCTGCTGCACCGCGTCAGGCACGGGGACGACGACGCGTTCGTCGTCCTCTGGCGGCGGCACCTGCCGGCCGCGCACGCCGTCGCGACCCGCTTCCGTGGCCGCGTCGCCCCGGAGGACCTCGTCGCCGAGGCGTCCGCGCGGATGCTGCGGCTGCTGCGCGAGGGCGCCGGACCGCGCGAGAACTTCCGCGCCTACTTCACCTCGACGGTGCGCACCGTGGGGGTCGACGCCGTCCGCCGCGACCTCAGCGTCCTGCCCACCGACGGCGCCGAGCTCGACGGCGTACCCGACGTGGCACCGGCCACGGGCGCAGATGACGTGCTCGGCAGCGACCTCGTCCGCGAGGCGTTCGCGCGCCTGCCCGAGCCTGAGCGCCGTCTGCTGTGGATGACGCTGGTCGACGGGGACGCGCCCCGGGCGGTCGCGCCGCGGCTCGGGGTGTCGGCGAACCTCGTCAGCGTCCGCGTCATGCGCGCCAAGGAGGCGCTGCGGGGCCACTACCTCGATGTCTGGGTGCAGCAGCGCAGCAGCGGGTGCGCGACCCCCGAGTGCCGCTGGACCCTCGACCACCTCTCCGCCCACGTGCGCGGGCGCACGACGCCGCGGCGGCGCGCCAAGGTCGAGGCCCACCTCGCCTCGTGCCCCCAGGACGCCGCCCTCGCCGACCACCTCCGACGCATCAGCACCGGCTTCGCGGGCCTCGTCATCCCGCTCCTCGTCGCCGGCGCCAGCCAGGCCCTCGGATCGGGGGCCGGCCATGGTGCTGCGGGCCTGCTCACGACCGGCGGCGCCGGGGCGGGCGCCGGCCTGACCGGAGTGTCAGGCGGTGGCGCCTCTGCGACGGCGAGCGGCACGGCCGTGACCACCGCGTCGGCGACGGCAACCGGAGCGAGCGCCGCCTCGTCCGCTGCCTCGACCGCTGCCTCGACCGCTGCCTCGACCGCTGCCTCGACCGCCGCCTCGACCGCCGCCTCGACCGCTGCCGTCACGGGCTCGTCCGCGGGCGTCGTCTCCTCCGGTGCGGTGGCGTCGGCTGCCGTCTCCGGGGGGTCGGGTCTCGCGGCCTCGGGTGCTGCGTCGGGTGTCGCCGCGTCAAGTGCTGCGGCCTCCGGCGTCGTGTCCGGCGCGCTCGTCTCGGGTGCTGCCACAGCGGGCGCCTTCGTCCCCGTCGCCGTCGCGGCGGGTGGCGCGACGATCGGGGGCCTGACGATCTCGCCACCGGTCGCCACCGCCGTCGCCGGCCTCGTCATCGGCCTCGGCGTCGCCCCGGCCGTCGTCCTCACCCACGGCAAGCCCGCCGTCGTCCAGCAGCTGCCCTCGCCCGCGTCGACGTCGGCGCGTCCCGGCGGGCTCGGCCCCACAACGCTGCCCGACCTGGGCTCAGCGGTCGGGGGAGCGGTCGCGGGAGCGGTCGGGGTCGTCGCCGGGCCGCTCGTCAGCCCGTCGGCGGTGGCTCTCGACGCCGCGACGGCCGTCGCGCCCATGGACCCCGCGAGCACGCCCTCGTCGCCGACGGCGACCGCTGCCGTCCCGGAGACCGGTTCGCCGGCCCCGACCTCCTCCCCGACGCACCCTGCCGACGGCCTCGAGACCCCGGCGGTGCCGTCGCCCACCGCGCCCACCGCGCTCACCGCGCCCACCGCGCCCCCGACGTCGACCCCGACCGCCGACGGCGCGGGCGACGCTGCGACGGCGCCCTCGAACGGCTCCACGGCTGCCCCGTCGGGTGGCCTCGCGGGAGCCCCGGCGTCCGACGGCCCGGGCGAGGCGGCGCCGGGAGGCCCTTCCGGTCCCTAGCAGCCATCGGTGCGCCGGCCCCGGCAGACCGCGGCCGACGCTGTCGACCCGGGCGACCTGGGCGACGGGCGGGACGCCTCGCTGCACTACCCTGTCCCCGTCCTCGTGGACGTTCCCCGGTTGGTCTGTCGGCAGGGCCCGCCTGACTTTGAATCAGGACTAGCGACGTAGGTTCGACTCCTACCCGGGGAGCGCGGTCGGCAGGGGGCCGAGCCGAGGGCGCCCGGCCGCGCCAGGCCCTGTGAGCGGCGTCACGCGTCGCCCACGGACGCGCGGGAGCCCTCCCGGCCCCACGAGTAGAGTGGCCGCGGCGCACCCCCGGTGCCACCGCGTGGGCACGCGCTCCACGGCCGGTCCGGGGCTGCAAGGCACCGCACCCGACGACAAGGAGCTGCGCCCCGTGAGCGATCCGCGGCCGACCGCCGTGATCGTCCTCGCCGCCGGCGAGGGCACACGCATGAAGTCCACGACCCCCAAGGTCCTCCACACGATCGGTGGCCGCAGCCTCGTGGCCCACGCGGTCCGCGCGGCCCGGGGGACTCGGCCGGAGCACCTCGCCGTCGTCGTCCGGCACGAGCGCGACCGCGTCGCCGAGCACGTGGCCCTCGTGGACCCCGACGCCGTCATCGTCGACCAGGACGAGGTCAAGGGCACCGGCCGGGCGGTCGAGTGCGCGCTCGAGGTGCTGCCACCGGGTCTGTCCGGCACCGTCGTCGTCACGTACGGGGACGTCCCGCTGCTGACGACCGAGACGCTCGAGGGACTGGTCGCGGCGCACGCTGCCGGCGGCAGCGCCGTCACCGTTATCACCTCGACCCTGGCCGACCCCACCGGGTACGGCCGCGTCCTGCGCGACGCCGACGGCCGGGTCGAGGCCATCGTCGAGCAGAAGGACGCCACGCCCGAGCAGCGCTCGATCCGCGAGGTCAACAGCGGCCTCTACGCGTTCGACGCGCTCGTGCTGCGCCAGGCGCTGGCCGAGGTGGGCACCGACAACGCGCAGGGCGAGAAGTACCTGACCGACGTCGTCGCCATCGCCCGGTCACGCGGTCTGGGCGTCGACGCCCACCTCGTCGACGACCTCTGGCAGACCGAGGGCGTCAACGACAAGGTGCAGCTGGCCCGGCTCGGCGCCGAGCTCAACCGCCGAATCGTCGAGCAGGCCATGCGCGACGGCGCCATCGTCATCGACCCGGCCACGACGTGGATCGACGCCGACGCCACCGTCGGCGCGGACACCGTGGTGCACCCGAACACCCAGCTGCTCGGGGCGACGAGCGTCGGCCGCGACTGCGTCGTCGGCCCCGACACGACCCTCAAGGACACCGAGGTCGGAGACGGCGCGAGCGTCGTGCGCACCCAGGCCGAGCTGGCCCGGATCGGGCCGGCTGCCACGGTCGGCCCCTTCTCGTTCCTGCGCCCCGGCACGGTCCTCGGCCGCGCTGGCAAGATCGGCGGCTTCGTCGAGACGAAGAACGCCCGGATCGGCGACGGCGCCAAGGTGCCGCACCTGACCTACTGCGGCGACGCGACCATCGGAGAGGGCGCGAACATCGGCGCGGGCACGATCTTCGCCAACTACGACGGCGTGACCAAGGGGCACACGAACGTCGGCCGCTGGAGCTTCGTCGGCAGCAACTCGGTCATCGTCGCGCCGCGCACCATCGGCGACGGGGCGTACGTCGCGGCGGGCTCCGCCGTGGTCAGCGACGTCGCCCCGGGGCAGCTGGCGGTGACCCGGGCCCAGCAGCGCAACATCGACGGCTGGGTGGCGCGCCGCCGGGCCGGCACGAAGACCGACGCGGCGGCACGGACCGCTGTGGAGGCCGAGGCGGCACTGGCCGGCGAGGCAGGAGCCGTGGTCGACAACGACCGGCTCGGGAGCGACGAGAAGGACGCGCACGCATGAGCGGCATCAACAAGACGACCGAGAAGCACCTCATGCTCTTCTCCGGTCGCGCCCACCCGCAGCTGGCCCAGGAGGTCGCCAAGGAGCTCGGCACCGACCTCGTGCCGACGAGCGCCTACGACTTCGCCAACGGCGAGATCTACGTGCGCTACGAGGAGTCGGTGCGGGGTTCGGACGCCTTCGTCATCCAGAGCCACACCTCGCCGATCAACGAGTGGATCATGGAGCAGCTCATCATGATCGACGCGCTCAAGCGTGCCTCGGCCAAGCGGATCACCGTCGTGCTGCCCTTCTACGGCTATGCCCGCCAGGACAAGAAGCACCGCGGTCGCGAGCCCATCTCGGCCCGCCTCATGGCCGACCTGTTCAAGACCGCCGGCGCGAACCGGCTCATGGCCATCGACCTGCACACGGCGCAGATCCAGGGCTTCTTCGACGGCCCCGTCGACCACCTCATGGCCCTGCCGATCCTGTCGGACTACGTCGCGGAGAAGTACGGCCACCTCGACCTCGCCGTCGTCTCGCCGGACGCCGGCCGCATCAAGGTGGCCGAGGACTGGTCGACGCGCCTCGGCGGCGCGCCGCTGGCCTTCATCCACAAGACGCGCGACATCAACCGGCCCAACGAGGTCGTCGCCAACCGCGTCGTCGGTGAGATCAAGGGCCGCGTCTGCATCCTCGTCGACGACATGATCGACACCGCCGGCACCATCACCAAGGCGGCCGACGCCCTCATCGAGGAAGGCGCCCAGCAGGTCGTCATCGCCGCGACCCACGCCATCCTGTCCGGACCGGCCGTCGACCGGCTCAAGGCGTGCAAGGTCGACGAGGTCGTCGTCACGAACACGCTGCCGATCCCCGACGACCGGCGCTTCGACAAGCTGTCCGTGCTGTCCATCGCGCCGCTGGTGTCGATGGCGATCAGGGAGGTCTTCGAGGACGGCTCGGTGACGAGCCTCTTCGACGGCAAGGCCTGACGACGCCGCACCTGCTGCGACGGTCCCGACGCCGGCCCGCCGCCGACGCGCCGCCGACGCGCCCGAGGCCGCCGACGCGTCAGGAGCCGGCCCGCCGGGCCCGGTAGGCGGCCGTGTGCGCGCGGGCCGCGCACCCTCCGTCGCAGTAGACCCGCGACCGGTTGCGCGACAGGTCGACGACGACGTCGTCGCAGTCGTCGGCAGCGCAGACGCGCAGGCGCTCCAGCTCGCCGGCGCGGACGACGTCGACGGCGGCCAGGGCGGCCTCGACGGCCATGCGCCGTGCGAGCGGTGCGTCCGCAGGGGTGGCGTGCACGTGCCAGCCGAGGCCGTCGTGCTCGACGAGCTGGGGCAGCGCGGGTCCCTCCCGGAGCAGCTCGTTGACGAGCGTGACGACGCCGGCCTCGTCGTGCTCCCACATGCCGCGCAGGCGGGGGCGCAGCGCGCGGACCGCGTCGAGCTCGGCGGTGTCGCGGTCGAACCGCCCGGTCCACCGCTGCTCGGCGTAGAGGGCCTCGAGGTCGGCGACGGTGACGAGGGTGTCCGCGTCGGAGTCACCGGGCACGCTGCCCGGCATCGTGTTGACGAGGGCCGCCGCGGCGAGGAGAGCCGCCTCGGTGTCATGGGTGAACACGCTCTTGACTCCTGACATCGCGGGTCGCTACCGTCAGGAGTCTAGTCGCTGACGGTCCTGACAGGATGATGGGGCGGTGACCGCTCCCACCCAGCCCTCCGCCGGCAGTCCCTCGTAGGAGCAGGAGGTCGTCGTGTCCCCACTGACGAGCGCCCCCGCGTCCGGCGTCCTGCCGCCGCCCGGTCCGACGGTGGCCCCGGCGCTCGCCGGTGGACCCAGCCTCGGACCGGCCGCCGCCGGCGGGACGGCGGCGACGCGGCACCCCCTCCTCGGTCTCGGCCTGGCCCTCGCCTCGGCGGCGGCCTTCGCGACCTCCGGCGCGTTCGCCAAGCCGCTCCTGCTCGCCGGCTGGGCGCCGGGCGCGGTCGTCACGCTGCGCATCACCCTCGCCGCGCTCGTCCTGCTGGTGCCCACCGCGCTGTCCCTCCGCGGCCGCTGGGGCGTCCTGCGCCGCAACGCCCGCGCGGTCGTCGGCTACGGCCTGACCGGGGTCGCCGGCTGCCAGCTGGCCTACTTCAACGCGGTGACGCACCTGTCCGTCGGCGTCGCCCTCCTCCTCGAGTACCTCGCCCCGGTCCTCATCGTCGGCTGGCTCTGGGCCCGGCACCGCCGCGCGCCCCGCCGGCTCACCCTCGCCGGCATCGGGCTGGCCCTCGTCGGCCTGCTCCTCGTCCTCGACGTCGTCGGCGGAGCCCACCTCGACGTCGCCGGCACCCTGTGGGGCCTCGGCGCCGCCGTGTGCCTCGTCCTGTACTTCCTCATCGCCGACCACGTCGACGCCGACCTGCCGCCGCTCACGCTCGCCGGGACCGGGCTCCTCGTCGGGGCCGTGGTGCTCTGGGGTGCGGGCCTGGGCGGGCTGATGGACGTCACTCGCGGCGCCGACACCGTGACGCTCGGCGGATCCGCCGTGCCCTGGTGGGTCCCGGTGCTCGTCATCGCCCTCGTCGCAGCCGCGTTCGCCTACGTCGCCGGCATCGCCGCGGTGCGCCTGCTCAAGGCCAAGGTCGCCTCCTTCGTCGCCCTGACCGAGGTCCTCTTCGCGGTCCTCTTCGCCTGGCTGGTGCTCGGCGAGCTGCCCACCGTGCTCCAGCTCGTCGGCGGCGTGCTCATCGTCGGTGGCGTCGTCGCGGTCCGCGCCGACGAGTCCCGGCCGCGTGGCGACGCCGCCGGCAGCGGCCCGGCGACCTAGGCTGGACCGGTGCTGCGGCGACGGGTCCCTCTCGCCGCGACGGCCCTCGCACTCGTCGCGGCCCTCGCGGCCTGCGCGCGCACGTCACCCGCCTCGAGCTCGTCGGGACCGACCACCACGGCGTCCCGGGCGGCCGTCGCCACCGCGGACCGTCCCTCCGGCACCCGGACCGCGTCGCCGCAGGCGAGCGCCGTGACGCAGCCGCCGCGCCTGCGCCCCGCGACGCTCCACGTCACGGCCGCCGGCGACTACGGCTCGACGAGCGCCACCTCCGGCGTGCTGCGGGCCGTCGCTGCCGCGCAGCCCGACCTGCACCTGGCCCTCGGCGACCTGTCCTACGGCTCCGACGGTGGCGAGGCGGCCTGGTGCCGTTTCGTCACGGACCGCGTCGGCCCGAGGCTGCCGTTCGAGCTGCTCTCGGGGAACCACGAGAGCAACGGCCGCAACGGCCGCATCGACGCGTTCACCGGCTGTCTGCCCAACCGGCTGGACGGGCTCGTCGGCCGGTACGGACGGGAGTGGTACGTCGACGAGCCGGCGGTGCAGCCGCTCGTGCGGTTCGTCATGGTCTCCCCGGCACTGACCTTCGCGGACGGCACGTGGAGCTACGCCCGGGGCACGACCCACTACGCGTGGACCGCCTCGGCGATCCGCGGCGCCCGCGCGGCGGGCATCCCGTGGGTCGTCGTCGGCATGCACGAGCCGTGCCTGAGCCTGGGTCGCTACGGCTGCACCGTCGGCGCCGACCTCGTCGACCTGTTCCTCGCCGAGCACGTCGACGTCGTGCTCACCGGCCACGAGCACCTGTACCAGCGCAGCAAGCAGCTGCGGCTCGGCCCGGGCTGTCCCGGGATCACGCCGGGCCGCTACGTCCCGGCCTGCGTCTCCTCGGCCGGCAGCTCGCTCGTCGCGGGAGCCGGCACCGTCTTCGTCACCGTCGGCACCGGCGGCATCCCGTTGCGCGACGTGTCGACGAGCGACGCCGAGGCCGGTTACTTCGCGGCGTCCTCCGGTGCCAACCGCGCCCCGACGCACGGCTTCGCCGACCTCGCCGCGACGCCCTCGACGCTGCGCGTCGGCTTCATCGGCACGTCGGGGGCCGGGTTCGCCGACCGCGTCGTCCTGACGCGTCCGGCGGCACCCTGAGCCGTGCGGTCATCGGATTTCGTCCGTACGGTGATGTCCCCTAAGATCGGGGGGTTGCCTCGGCGAGGGACGACGCACGGCTGCTGCGGCAGCCGGGCCGGGTCCGTGATCGACGCGGCGGACCGGCCACCCGCTTCACGGGTCAGGTCCGCCTCTGCGTGCGGACCCTGCTGACAGGTCTCTCTCCGCTCTCCATCCGCGCGACGTCCCGCGTCGAGGCCGACCACACCGCCAGAGACCCATTCCACGACTCGAGGAGTCCCCGTGTCCTCCGACATCACCAAGCTCGTCGCCAGCAAGCGCACGGAGTTCGGCAAGGGCGCCGCCCGCAAGATCCGCCGCTCCGGCAACATCCCCGCCGTCATCTACGGCCACGGCACCGAGCCCGTCCACATCTCGCTGCCGGGCCACGACACGATGCTCGCGCTCAAGCACGTCAACGCCCTGCTGACGATCGTCGTCGACGGCGACGAGCAGCTCGCGCTCGCCAAGGACGTCCAGCGCGACCCGATCAAGCCGGTCATCGAGCACGTCGACCTCGTCGTCGTGCGCCGTGGCGAGAAGGTCACCGTCGAGGTGCCCGTCCACCTCGAGGGCGAGGCCGCTCCCGACACCGTCGTCACGCTCGACCACGCGGCGCTCCAGCTCCTCGTGGCCGCCACCGACATCCCCGAGAACGTCGTCATCTCCGTCGAGGGCCTCCAGGCCGGCACGCAGGTGCTGGCCGGGCAGCTCGAGCTGCCCGCCGGCGCCGAGCTCGTCACCGACGCCGAGGCCCTCGTCGTCAACGTGACCCAGGCCGTCTCGGCCGAGGCCCTCGAGGCCGAGCTCGCCGAGGCCGAGGCCGAGGCCGGCATCGAGCGCGAGGAGCACGAGGAGCCTGCCGAGGCCCCGGCCGCCGAGAGCGGTTCCGAGACCCCCGTCGCCGAGGGCGCCGAGGCCTGAGCCTCCCGACGAGGCCGCCGGCCCCAGCTGAACCGGGCCGGCGCACCCCACACCACCGAGGAAGGTCATGGACACCTGGCTCGTCGTCGGACTGGGCAACCCCGGTGCGGAGTACGCCGGCAACCGCCACAACGTCGGCGCCATGGCCATCGAGGAGCTGGCCGCCCGCGACGCCGCGGGCGGCCGCGCCTCGTTCAAGGCGCACAAGGCCCGCGCCCGCGTCGCCGAGGTGCGCCTGCGCGTCGGCGGCCCGAAGGTCGTGCTGGCCGTGCCGTCGACGTACATGAACACCTCGGGCGGCCCGGTCGCCGGGCTGCTGCGCTACTACGACGTGCCGGTCGACCGGCTCGTCGTGCTCCACGACGAGCTCGACATCGACGCCGGACTCGTCCGGCTCAAGCGGGGCGGTGGCGAGGGCGGCCACAACGGCCTGCGCTCGATCAGCCAGTCGATCGGCTCGAAGGACTACTACCGCGTCCGCCTCGGCATCGGCCGCCCGCCCGGCCGGCAGGACCCCGCGGACTTCGTCCTGCGCGACTTCGGCAAGGCCGAGCGCGAGGAGCTGCCGTTCCTGCTCGGCGACGCCGCCGACGCCGTCGAGGCCATCATCGAGGTCGGGCTCACCGACGCCCAGCAGCGCTTCCACGCCCCGCGCTGACGCGGGCGCCGGCGTGACCCGCCTGACCCGCGTGACCGGCGGACCGCGGTCCGCCTGCCGCCGGGTCCACGGGCGGGACCTGCCGGGACGGTCGGCGTCCGTGACCGTCACCGGCCCGACCTAGACTGGGAGGTCTGATGCCGCACCCTCTGCTCTCTGCCTTCACGACGCTCCCCGACGTCCGCCACGTGACCGAGCAGGTGGGCCGGGCCCGCCTCGTCGACGTGTCCGCGAGCGACGGCACCCGGCCCTTCCTCGTCGCCGCCCTCGCCGCGCGGGCCGACGACGTCCACGGCGGCCCCGGCGCCGCCCCCGTCGTCGTCGTCACGGCGACGACCCGCGAGGCCGAGGACCTCGCGTCGGCCCTCGGCGCGTTCCTGCCGGCCGACCGGGTCGCCGTCTTCCCCTCGTGGGAGACCCTGCCGCACGAGCGGCTCTCGCCGCGCAGCGACACCGTCGGCCGCCGGCTCGCGGTGCTGCGTCGTCTCGCCCACCCCGACCCCGCCGACGCCACGTACGGCCCGCTGTCGGTCGTCGTCGCGCCGGTCCGCGCGGTCCTGCAGCCGATCACCCGCGGGCTCGGCGAGCTCGAGCCGGTCGCCCTGCGCAGCGGCGACGAGCGCCCGCTCGAGCAGGCCGTCGACGCCCTCGCCGCCGCGGCGTACACGCGCACGGACCTCGTCGAGCGACGCGGCGAGTTCGCCGTGCGTGGCGGCATCCTCGACGTCTTCCCGCCCACCGAGGAGCACCCGGTCCGGGTGGAGTTCTGGGGCGACACCGTCGAGGAGGTGCGCTGGTTCAAGGTCGCCGACCAGCGCTCGCTCGAGGTCGCCGAGCACGGGCTGTGGGCGCCGCCGTGCCGCGAGCTGCTCCTCACCGACGCCGTGCGCGAGCGTGCACGTCTGCTCGCCGACCAGCTGCCCGGCGTCGCCGACATGCTCGGAAAGCTCGCCGAGGGGATCGCCGTCGAGGGCATGGAGTCGCTCGCGCCCGCCCTCGTCGACGGCATGGAGTCGGTCCTCGACGTCCTGCCCCGGGCGTCGACCGTGCTGTTGGCCGACCCCGAGCGCATCCGCCGCCGGGCGCACGACCTCGTCGCCACGAGCGAGGAGTTCCTCGAGGCGAGCTGGGCCAACGCGGCCGCCGGCAACGACGTCCCCGTCGACCTCCAGTCGCTGCTCGGCAGCGCGTCCTACTGGACGCTGGCCCAGGTCCGGGCGCACGCCATCGCGCACGAGCGGCCCTGGTGGACCCTCACCCCGTTCGCCTCCGACGAGGACCTCGTCATCGAGGACGACGACGTCGACCAGCGCCTCGCGGTGCGCACCGTCGACGCCGAGGCCTTCCGCGGCGACACAGAGCGGGCCGTCGAGCACCTGCGCGAGCGCGCCCGCGAGGGCTGGGTCGTCGCCGTCGTCACGGAGGGGCCGGGTCTGGCCAAGCGCGTCGGCGAGGTGCTGCGCGAGCACGAGGTGCCGGTGCGGCCCCTCGACCGCTCCCACGACGCCGGCGCCTCCGGCGCCTCCGGCGCCTCCGAGCAGCTCGAGCCGCTCGAGGCCGGTTTCGTCACCGTCACCTGCATGCCGCTCGGGCGCGGCTTCGTCCACGAGGGTGCCCGCCTCGAGGTCCTCACCGAGACCGACCTCACCGGGCAGGCGGGGTCCACCTCGACCAAGGACATGCGCCGGATGCCGTCCCGTCGGCGCAACCAGGTCGACCCGCTCCAGCTGCGCCCGGGCGACCACGTCGTCCACGAGCAGCACGGCGTCGGCCGCTTCGTCGAGATGATGCAGCGCACCGTCGCCGGCGCGACGCGCGAGTACCTCGTCATCGAGTACGCGGCGAGCAAGCGCGGGCAGCCCGGCGACCGGCTCTACGTCCCCACCGACCAGCTCGACCAGGTGACCAAGTACGTCGGTGGCGAGCAGCCGACCCTCAACAAGATGGGCGGCTCGGACTGGACCAAGACCAAGTCGCGGGCCAAGCGCTACGTCAGGCAGATCGCCGCCGACCTCATCCGGCTCTACAGCGCGCGCCAGGCCACCAGGGGCCACGCGTTCGGGCCCGACACCCCGTGGCAGCGTGAGCTCGAGGAGGCCTTCGCCTACGTCGAGACGCCCGACCAGCTCTCGAGCATCGACGAGGTCAAGGCCGACATGGAGAAGCAGGTGCCGATGGACCGGCTCATCTGCGGCGACGTCGGCTACGGCAAGACCGAGATCGCGGTCCGCGCCGCCTTCAAGGCCATCCAGGAGGGCAAGCAGGCGGCCGTGCTCGTGCCGACGACGCTCCTCGTCAGCCAGCACTTCCAGACCTTCTCCGAGCGGTACGCGCAGTTCCCGGTGGTCGTCAAGGCGCTGTCGCGGTTCCAGTCCGACAAGGAGGCCAGGGCCGTCCTCGACGGTCTGGCGGACGGTGGCGTCGACCTCGTCATCGGCACGCACCGCCTGCTGTCCAAGGAGGTCCGCTTCAAGGACCTCGGCCTCGTCATCGTCGACGAGGAGCAGCGCTTCGGCGTCGAGCACAAGGAGCTGCTCAAGACGATGCGCACGGCCGTCGACGTCCTGTCGATGTCGGCCACGCCGATCCCGCGGACCCTCGAGATGGCCGTCACCGGCATCCGCGAGATGTCGACCCTGGCGACGCCGCCGGAGGAGCGCCACCCGGTCCTGACCTACGTCGGCGCCTACGACGAGAAGCAGATCACCGCGGCGGTCCGCCGCGAGCTGCTCCGCGAGGGCCAGGTCTTCTTCGTCCACAACAAGGTCAGCTCGATCGAGAAGGCGGCGAGCCGGCTGCGCGAGCTCGTCCCGGAGGCGCGCATCGCCACCGCCCACGGCCAGATGGGCGAGCACCGGCTCGAGCAGGTCGTCGAGGACTTCTGGCAGAAGCGCTTCGACGTCCTCGTCTGCACGACGATCGTCGAGACCGGCCTCGACATCAGCAACGCCAACACGCTCATCGTCGAGCGTGCCGACGTCCTCGGCCTGTCCCAGCTGCACCAGCTGCGGGGACGCGTCGGGCGGGGCCGCGAGCGGGCGTACGCCTACTTCCTCTACCCGCCCGAGAAGCCGCTCACCGAGACCGCACACGACCGGCTGCGCACCATCGCCAGCCACACCGACCTCGGTGCCGGCATGCAGGTGGCGATGAAGGACCTCGAGATCCGCGGCGCCGGCAACCTCCTCGGCGGGGAGCAGTCCGGGCACATCGAGGGTGTCGGGTTCGACCTCTACGTGCGCCTCATCGGCGAGGCCGTGGCCGACTTCAAGGGCGAGACGACCGACGTGCCGGCCGAGATCAAGATCGAGCTGCCCGTCGACGCCCACCTGCCGCACGACTACGTGCCGGGGGAGCGGCTGCGCCTCGAGGCCTACCGCAAGCTGGCCACCGTCGAGACCTTCGAGGCCGTCGACGAGATCGAGGCCGAGCTGCGCGACCGCTACGGCGCCCCGCCCGGGCCGGTCGAGAACCTCCTCGAGGTGGCCCGACTCCGGGTCGTGGCGCGGCGGGCGCGCATCGGCGACATCGGCGTCCAGGGCCGGACCATCCGGTTCGGGCCGGTCAGGGACCTCCGCGAGAGCCAGCAGCTGCGGCTCATGCGGCTCTATCCCGGCACCATCGTCAAGGAGGCCCTGGGGACCATCCTCGTGCCGGCCCCGATGACGGCCCGCGTCGGCGGCAAGCCGCTGCGCGACGTCGAGGTCCTGACGTGGGCGCGGCAGCTCGTCACGGCGGTCCTGCTCGACGACATCGCCGCCGGTCACGCGGTGGCGAGCGCCGGTGCCGGCGCGGCGGCGGGTGCCCCGTAGGATGTCTGACGCATCCGCCTGAGGAGGAACCAGTGAAGTCTCTGTCAGCACGGCCCACCCGTACGGGCCGGCGTCTCGTCGCGGCCGTCGTCGCCGGCGCGGCCGCCGCCACGCTCCTCGGTGGGTGCGGCTTCGCGACGCGCCAGGAGGCCGCCGCGGTCGTCAACGGCCACGTCATCTCCGAGGCCGACGTGCAGGAGGCGCACGACCAGCTGCAGACGGCCAAGCTCGACTTCAGCGAGGACGCCATCGTCATGGGTCTCATCGCCGGGCCCCTGCTCGACGAGGCCATGAAGCCCTCCGGCGGCTGGAAGCCCGACCAGACCTACGCCACGGTGCTCGCGACGATCCCGGATGCGACGCAGGCGACGAAGGACTTCGTCGCGGCAGCCGCGCTCATCAACTCCCAGACGATGACGCCCGCCGAGGTCGCGGCCTACCGCAAGGCCCTCGGCAGCGCGGACATCTCCCTCAACCCGAGGTTCGGCAAGCTGACCCCGGTCGACCAGGGTCCCGTCTACTTCAGGTTCGGGTCCACCAACCCGAACTGGATCAAGCCGCAGACGAACGCCCCTGCGTCGGCCGCGACGCCGGCGCCGGGCGGGACGACGGCGCCCTGACCGGCCGGCTGGTCCTGCTCGTCTCGACGCCGCGCATCGCGCCGGGGCTGCTGACGCGCGAGGCGTGGACCACGCTCGAGGGTGCGTCGACCGTGTGGGGCCACCCCGACGAGCCGCAGGTCGCGGCGATCGTCGAGGCGGGGATCGAGGTCGGGGTGCCCGGGGCGCGACCCACGGCCGACGAGCCGGGCGGCCCTCCGGCCCCCGCGGGTGCATCCGATGTCGGGGCGCCGGAGCTGGCGCGGGCGCTCGTCACGGCCACGGCGCACGGTGACGTCGTCTGGGTCGGGTCCTCCGACGGCGACCCCGGACTGAGCGAGGCCGTCGCCGTCGAGGTGAGCCGCCTGCCGGAGCCGCCAGACGTCGAGCTGCTCATCGGCTCGTTCGACGTGCCCGGCTCGCGCCTGCTCGACGTCGTCGCCGTCATGGACCGGCTCCGCTCGCCGGGCGGGTGCCCGTGGGACGCCGAGCAGACCCCGCAGACGCTCGTGCCCTACCTGCTCGAGGAGGCGCACGAGGTGATCGAGGCGATCGAGTCCGGCGACCCGGCGCACGTGCGGGAGGAGCTCGGCGACCTGTTGCTGCAGGTGGCCTTCCAGGCGCGGGTGGCCGAGGAGCACCCGGCCGAGCCGTTCGGCATCGACGACGTCGCCGGCGAGCTCGTCGACAAGCTGGTCCGGCGCCACCCGCACGTGTTCGCCGACGTCGACGCGGACACACCCGACGCCGTCGCCGCGAACTGGGACCGGATCAAGGCGGGGGAGAAGCAGCACCGCACCCATCCCGTCGAGGGGGTGCCGACCTCGCTACCGGCCCTCGCCCGGGCCGAGAAGTACGTCGGCCGGCTCGAGAAGGCCGGGCGCGCGGACCTCGTCGACGCGGCCACGGCGGGCGACGACGTCGGGGCCAGGCTGCTCGCGATCGTCCGTGCGGCCCGGTCGGCCGGGGTGGACGCCGAAGGCGCCCTGCGCGAGACGCTGCGCCACCTTGCCGACGCGAGCGCGTCCGGCGTCTCCGACGCGTCCTGACGGACGCTTCGCGCGCGTCTGTGCCGCACGGGCGGCTCCCGGGTAGGGGTCAGCCGCAGGGATCACGGGGCCATGCCACTCCGGGTGAAGTGGCATGGCCCCGTCCCCACCCCACGGCGGTCAGGGAAGCACCGCGGGACCTTCCCGCCGACCGACGCTCAGGACGGCAGCCGGCGGGAGCATCGGGCCGTCAGTACGCGCCGCGCGAGCGGACGACGGCGTGGATCGTCTTGGCGAGGATGGACAGGTCCTGGACGACGGACCAGTTGTCGACGTAGTAGAGGTCGAGGCGGACGGTGTCGTCCCACGAGAGGTCGCTGCGCCCGGAGACCTGCCAGAGGCCGGTGACACCGGGGCGCACGTGGAGCCGGCGCTGGACGTCCGGCGCGTACCGGCGCACCTCGGCCGGCAGGGCCGGGCGCGGGCCGATGAGGCTCATGTCGCCGTTGATGACGTTGATGAGCTGGGGCAGCTCGTCGATCGAGTAGCGCCGCATGACCGCCCCGACCCGGGTGACCCGTGGGTCGTGCTGGGCCTTGAAGAGCAGGCCGTCGGCGTTGGCGTTGAGGTGTCGGACGGTCCCGAGCCGGGCCTCGGCGTCGACGACCATGCTGCGGAACTTCAGGCACTCGAACAGCTCGCCGTCACGACCGACGCGCGTCTGGCGGAACAGGACCGGCCCACCGTCCTGCAGCCTGGTCGCGAGGGCGAACACGAGCATGACCGGCGAGGCGAGCAGCAGCAGGAAGGTCGCGCCCAGCAGGTCGAAGGCCCGCTTGGACCACCGCGAGGCGCCGAGGCTCCGCGGTGGCTCGACGTGCACGAGCGGCAGGCCGCCGACCGGGCGCATCGCCATCCGGCCCGACGAGATGTCGCTGAGGCTCGGCACGACCGCCATCTGCACGTGGTGGCCCTCGAGGTCCCAGGCGATGCGGCGGAAGTCGACGGCCGAGGGAAAGGCACCCTCGGTGAAGACGATGAGATCGGCCTTCGTCGCGAGGACCGACTCGGCCGCGCGGGTCGTCGTGCCGACGACGGGCACGCCGCCCGGCGTCGAGGGTGTCGGGTGCGAGGACGGGACGAGCGCCCCGACGATCCGGTAGCCGAGCCAGACCTCCCGCTCGAGGACCCGGGCGACGTCGTCGACGTGCGAGGCGGTGCCCGAGATGACGACGCGCGTCAGCAGGTGGCCCCGGACGTGCGCCCGGTGCACGAGCCGGCGAGCGCACCAGCGCCACACGAGCAGCATCGGCACCCCGACGAGGAAGATGAGGACGAAGAACCCGCGCGAGAGATTGAACTTCGTCAGGTAGCTCGCGATGCCGATGCCACCGGCCGTCAGACCCGCCGCCGAGCAGACGCGCGCGTACTCGACGGTGCCGACGCCGAGCGTGCTCGACGCGTACGAGCCGACGAGCAGGTTCGCGACCATCCAGGCGGCGACGATCCACAGACCGACCGACTGGGCGACGACGTTGACGTCGTTCGCGGCGTTGAACACGTCGAGGCTCGTGCGACCGATGGCCGCCAGCGCCGTCGCGATGGTGATGAGGACGAGATCACCCCCACCGATCCCCAGCTGGAGGAGACGCTGTCCCCTCGACCGCTCGGTGAGCGGCTGCGTCGTCGGACGCGCGCTCACGTCGAGCAGGTAGACCCCCGTTTCACGCATGGGTTGACCCATGACTCCCCACCCCACCCCCCGACGCCTGCCGGCGCCGTCTTCAGCTGCCTCCACCCCCCCGGATGGCTTGGTGTGAGTATGCCCGGTATAGGTCAGGTATTGGTAAGGAAACGGTAAAAAAGTGTGTTCCGCTCCGGCGTGGCTCGTCCCGCCCCACCCGGCGGGCCCGTCGTCCGTCCCGGGCGGCGCCCTTGTGCCACGGGGCGATCCGCACGGGCCTCCACCGCGGCTGCCCGGATGCCGGGTCGGTCCGACGGTCGGCCGCACGCACGGGCTACGCTCGGGGGCGACAGCGGCCGCCACCGGCCGCACCCCCGTCTCGAGCACCACAGCACAGGAGAGTCAGTGGCCAGCATTGAGGAGATCGGAGCCCGGGAGATCCTGGACTCGCGCGGCAACCCCACCGTGGAGGTCGAGATCCGTCTCGACGACGGCACGTTCGCGCGCGCGGCGGTCCCGTCGGGTGCCTCCACCGGAGCCTTCGAGGCGTCCGAGCGTCGTGACGGCGACAAGGGCCGGTACCTCGGCAAGGGTGTCGAGCAGGCCGTCGACGCCGTCATCGAGGAGATCAACCCCCGACTGGTCGGGTTCGACGCGAGCGAGCAGCGGCTCATCGACGCCGAGATGCTGACGCTCGACGGGTCCGCCAACAAGGAGACCCTCGGCGCCAACGCCATCCTCGGCGTCTCGCTGGCGGTAGCGCACGCCGCCGCCGAGTCGGCCGGCCTGCCGCTGTTCCGCTACGTCGGTGGGCCCAACGCGCACGTCCTGCCCGTCCCGATGATGAACATCCTCAACGGTGGGTCGCACGCCGACTCCAACGTCGACATCCAGGAGTTCATGATCGCCCCGATCGGGGCGCCGACCTTCCGCGAGGCCCTGCGCTGGGGCGCCGAGGTCTACCACGCGCTGAAGAAGGTGCTCCAGGACCGCGGTCTCGCGACGGGCCTCGGCGACGAGGGCGGCTTCGCCCCGAACCTCGAGTCCAACCGCGCCGCGCTCGACCTCATCCTCGAGGCCATCCGCGCCGCCGGCTACACGCCCGGCACCGACATCGCCCTGGCGCTCGACGTCGCGGCCTCGGAGTTCTTCCAGGACGGCTCCTACGCGTTCGAGGGCGGCAGCAAGTCGGCCGACGAGATGGTCGCCTACTACGCCGGTCTCGTCGACGCCTACCCGCTCGTCTCGATCGAGGACCCGCTCAACGAGGACGACTGGGACGGTTGGAAGTCGATGACCGAGATGCTCGGCGGCAAGGTGCAGATCGTCGGCGACGACCTGTTCGTCACCAACCCCGAGCGGCTCGCCCGCGGCATCGGCTCGGGCACCGCCAACGCGCTGCTCGTCAAGGTCAACCAGATCGGCACGCTCACCGAGACGCTCGACGCCGTGACCCTCGCGCAGACCAACGGCTACCGCTGCATGATGAGCCACCGCTCCGGCGAGACCGAGGACGTCACGATCGCCGACCTCGCCGTCGCGACGAACTGCGGCCAGATCAAGACCGGCGCCCCGGCCCGCTCCGAGCGCGTGGCGAAGTACAACCAGCTGCTGCGCATCGAGGAGGAGCTCGACGACGCGGCGGTCTACGCCGGCGCCGGCGCGTTCCCCCGGTTCGACGCCACCCGCTTCGGCAGCGAGGACTGAGTCCCGTGGCCGACCGCACGCCGCCCCGGCCCGGCCGCTCGTCGTCGTCCTCGGCGTCGGGTCTGTCTCTTATACACATCTCCGAGCCCACGAGACGCGTAGTAATCTGGGGGGGGGGGTTGCTGTTTGGGGGGGGGGGGGGGGGGGGGGGGGGGGG
>NZ_JBNDHY010000012.1:0-47465 GCF_056755315.1 Monashia sp. HAY1-2A | reverse complement strand
CGGCCGGTCCGGCCGTCATCGGCGGCCGGCCCCGACCACGTCCGAATCACGAAGGACTGACACACCATGGCCAAGGAACTGCGCTTCAACAAGGACGCCCGACGACTGCTCGAGTCCGGCGTCAACGCCCTCGCGGACGCCGTCAAGGTGACGCTCGGACCGAAGGGACGCAACGCCGTCCTCGAGAAGCTGACCGGACCACCGACGATCACGAACGACGGCGTCACCATCGCCCGCGAGATCCAGCTCCGGGAGCCGTTCGCCAACATGGGCGCCCAGCTCGTCAAGGAAGTGGCGATGAAGACCAACGGTGTCGTCGGTGACGGCACCACGACGGCCACCGTGCTCGCCCAGGCGATGGTCCGGGAGGGGCTTCGCGCCGTCGATGCCGGCGCCAACCCCATGCGGGTGCGCCGGGGCATCGAGCGGACCGTGCCCGTCGTCGTCGAGACCCTCACCGGTTGGGCGGCCGACGTGGGTGGCCCGGGCGACCTGCGCCACATCGCCACGCTGGCTGCCAGCGACGACGAGTCCATCGGTGACGCCGTCGCCGAGGCCGTGGGCAAGGTGGGCCGGCGAGGCATCGTCACGACCCAGGAGTCGGACACGCTCGGCCTGTCCGTCGCGGTCGTCGACGGCATCGAGTTCGACCACGGTTACATCTCCGGCTACATGGTGACCGACCGGGAGCGGATGGAGACGGTCTACGACAACCCGCTCATCCTGCTGACGAACAAGAAGATCAGCCAGGTGCAGGAGATCATGCCGACGGTCGAGGCGGCCAAGCGCGCCGACCGGCCACTCGTCGTGCTCGCGGAGGACGTCGACGGGCCGGCGTTGCAGCTGCTCGTCGGCGGCAACATGCACCAGACGATGCGCTCGGTGGTGGTGCGCGCGCCCGGCTTCGGGCACCGGCGCGTGGCCGAGCTGGAAGACCTCGCCATCGCGCTCGGGGGCCAGGTCGTCGCCAAGGACACCGGGCTCGAGCTCTCGGAGGTCGCGCTCGAGCACCTCGGAGGATGTGACCGGATCACCATCACCGAGGAGTCGACGACGATCGTCGGCGGCCACGGCGACCAGACCCAGGTCGAGTCGCGGATCCGCCAGCTCGAGACCCAGTTCGAGCGGGCCCGGATCGAGGCGGACCAGGACAGCCTCCAGCTGCGCATGGCGCGGCTCTCCGGACAGGTGGCCGTCATCCGGGTGGGTGGTGCGACGAGTGTCGAGCTCAAGGAGCGGATGCTGCGAGTCGAGGACTCGCTCGCTGCCACGCGTGCTGCTCTCGAGGAAGGCATCGTTGCCGGCGGAGGGACGGCCCTGACGCAGGCCCACGATGCCGTGTCACGCGTCGAGCTCACGGGTGACGAGGCGGTCGGGCGCGAGGTGGTCCGACGGGCCCTGTCCGAGCCCCTCCGATGGATCGCGATCAACGCCGGCTTCGACGGCGACGAGGTGGTGCACCGGGTCGCGACCCTGCCCGTGGGCCACGGGTTCAACGCCCTCGACGGCGCCTACGGCGACATGTTCGACTTCGGCGTCATGGACCCCCTCAAGGTGACCCGGGCGGCCTTGGAGAGCGCGGCGTCCATCGCAGCGCTGCTCATCACGACGGAGACCGCGATCGTCGAGGAGGTCGACGTCCATCCAGGGGCCATCATGGCTCCGGGCTTCGGTGACCTCGCCGAGGGCATGGTCCGCCCCAGCAACATCTACTGAGGCGTCGAGATGGCGCACGGGTCGTCACTTCTCGTGACCCTCCTGCAGGGCGCGGCCGTTCTTGTACCGGTGGCGCTGCCGCGCCTCGTCTGGTCACGCGTCCAGCAGCGCCGTCTCAGCTTCCTGCTGTTGCAGGGGCCTCACGACGGCGGGCTCTAGCCGACTCATGGCGAAGCCGCCCCCACCCTCGCCGGGTGGGGGCGGCTTCTTCGCACGTCCGGAGCGCTCCGGGGAGGCCCGCCAGCGAGCGGAACGACGTCACCCAGCCTGCTGCTGCTTGCGGGCGCGGACGGCTGCGCACTCCGGGCACCGGCCTCGAAAGAGCATCTCTATCCGCTCGACGACGAACCCTTCGGTGTCGTGCATCGCGTCGGATGGCCAGGGGGTGGGAGCGACCTCCGCGACGTGCGTCCGTGCGCAGTCACGGCAGACCAGCTTCTCGGAGCGAGGCGTCTCGAGCATGGCTCCACGCAACCATCGGGCGCACCGAGCGGCACCATGCCTTCTCAGGTTGAGACGGCTGGTGTCCCGAGGTCTGGGCGCGACCTGTCGATCTGTCTCAATCGCAGACGCCGGCACGAGTCAACGAGCCCGGGGCGCGATGCTGTCTGCCATGGGTGATCGCCTGATGCAGGCTACGCGCGTCGAGGAACGCTCTCCCGAGCACGGGCTCGGCGGCACGTTGAGGACGCCCAGAACCTTCGTGCCTGCGCTGCTCGCCGCGATCGCCTATGTCGACCCCGGCAACTTCGGCGTCAACATCAGCTCGGGCGCCCAGCACGGCTACGCCCTCGTCTGGGTCGTCGTCTTCGCCAGCTGCTCGGCGATGGTCATCCAGTACCTCGCCGCGAAGCTCGGGATGGTCACGGGGATGAGCCTCGCCGAGCACAGCGCCCGTCGATATCCCGGTGTCGGCCGGCTGCTGCTGTGGGCCCAGGCCGAGATCGTCGTCATCATGACCGACCTCGCCGAGATCGTCGGTGGCGCCATCGCGCTCCACCTGCTCTTCGGGCTTCCACTCATGTGGGGGGCCGTCGTCGTCACGCTGTTCAGCTTCGTCGTGCTGTTCCTCAGGGTGCGCGGCCGGAGCCACTTCGAGTCCGTCGTACTCGTCCTGCTCGCGGTCATCATCGGCTCGCTGCTGTGGCAGGTGCTCGTCGCCGACGTCGACCGCGTGCAGCTGCTCCGCTCCGTCGTGCCCAGCCCGCTCCAGTCATCTGCCGCCCTGCTCGCCGTCGGCATCGTCGGTGCCACCGTCATGCCACACGCCCTGCACTTCCACTCGGCCGCCTCGCGCGCGCGGGACGACGCCACGCTGGAGCCGACGCGGCAGAGGAGGATGCGGGCGGGCCGCCAGACAGTGCGCTCCGTCGTCGTCGCCATGACCATCGCCGGCGTGGCCAACATCAGCCTCGTCGTCTTCTCGGCCGCGCTGCCGTCCGAGGCCGGCTCGAGCATAGAAGCGGCGTACACAGCCCTGGGGGCCAACGCCGGCCAGCTGGCTGCGACGATCTTCGCGCTCGCCCTGCTGGCCGCGGGTCTGGCATCAACCCTGGTCGGCGTCCAGACCGGAGATGTCGTCATGCAGGGCTTCGGCCGCCGACCGATCGCGCCCCTGCCTCGCCGCCTGCTCGCCGTCATCCCGGCTCTCGTCATCCTCGGCGTGGGTGTCGAACCAACCGATGCGCTCGTCTGGAGCCAGGTCGTGCTCTCCTTCGCCCTCCCGGGAACGCTCGTGCCATTGCTGCTCTTCACGTGCGACCGCCAGGTCATGGGCGTCCTCGCCAACCACCGCATCACGACCGTCGTGGCATCGCTCATCACCGCCGTCATCGTCGGCCTGTGCGGCTATCTCGTGGCCACCGGACTCTGACTCCTGCCCGAACGCGGTTCGTCTACGGGCAAGGGTCGGCAGGCCTGTTCCGCGGCGCTTTCTCGGCACTAGCGAGCAGGCCGGTCAAGAAGGTGGGATCAACATTGCCTCCGGACACCACCGCCACCGCTCGTCTGGGACAAGCGCCTGACCCCGGTGGCCCGCCCCGGCGACGCCGCGTCCAGCGGGACCCTCACCGGCGCCGCGTCCACCGGCGCCGCGTCCACCGGCGCCGCGTCCACCGGCGCCAGGGTCACCTGACGACCCGTGCTACCTCGGCCGGCACAACCAGGTCTACGCCCCGCCTCGCGAGCTGCTGCAGATCCTGCCCGGCGTCGAGTAGGCCGAGATGCCCCGCTCGAAGGAGACCTCGTTCTGCTGCGGCGCCGGCGGGGCCCGGATGTGGATGGAGGAGAAGCTCGGCACCCGGATCAACACCAACCGCACCGCCGAGGCCCTGGCCACCGGCGCCGACCGGATCGCCGTCGGCTGCCCCTTCTGCAAGGTCATGCTCACCGACGGCGTCAACGCCGCCGTCCAGGACGGCACGAAGGCCGAGGGCGAGGGCGAGGTCGTCGACGTCGCCCAGATGCTCCTAGCGGCCGTCCGCCGCGGCAACGAGGGCGGCGAGCACATCGAGATCAACGCGGAAGGCCCAGGCTCAGGGGCGGAAAAGAGCAGGCCGCAGGGCACGCCGCGAGAGAGCGTGCTTGGCCCAGCGGCAGATGGGCCGAGGTTACGGTTTGGCGGGCGACGTCGGATCTGCCGGCAGGGCGGTGGGGACCGTCGCCGAAGGCTCATTTCACTCGATCCGGCGGTCGGCAGCGGAGACGCCGGTCAGGGCCTCTCGCCTGTACGTGGTTCGGGTATGTGTCGCCGCCACCGCTGACTCCGACGCTTCCTGTGGCAGGGCTGCCCACATCCGTCGCCAGGAGTTGGCGGCGCGCCCGCTCGACAGCGGATCGGATCCGCGCGGCGCTGGCCTGGTGGTTCAGCGGAATGACACGCACCCGAGGCCGGAGCGGCCTGCCCCTCGGCGCTCTGAACGTCGTGTTCCGCCCGGCGGCACGCGGCAATGGAGAGTCGCCCACCCGCGCAGCACGCTGGGCCGCGGGCGCTTGGCACGCGCAGCAGACAACGACAAAAGGTACTGATGAGACGCGAGGGCAGCAGATGGTGGGCACCGTGTCGAGCGGGGCACGGGAGAAGATGGCCGCCCCAGTCGGGATCGCCGCAGTCACTCCCGCGCTCTTGCCGCCCCCTCGCAGCGGCGCTCGGGCAATCCTGCTCGCATCGCTGGCCCTCCTGTCGATGATCTCGCCGTTCGCGACGGACATGTACCTTCCGTCCTTCCCGCGGATCGCCGTCGAGCTGTCGACCGTGCCCTCAGGTGTCCAGCTGACCCTCACGACCTTTCTCGTCGGCGTGGCTCTCGGTCAGCTCTTCTTCGGCCCGTTTTCGGACCGCCGCGGGCGCAAGCGACCCCTGGTCGGGGGTTCCCTGGTGTGCGTGGTCGCCTCCTTCGTGGCGGTCTACGCGCCGTCCATCGAGGTCCTGCTCGCCGCGCGCCTCTTCCAAGGGTTCGGAGGCGCCGCCGGGATCGTGATCGCGCGCGCCATCGTCGCAGACCTGTTCCGCGGGGCGGAGGCGGCGAGCATCTTCAGCGTGCTCGCTGTCCTCGGTGGGCTCGCACCGATCGTGGCCCCGGTCACTGGGGGATTGCTGGCCGGTCCGGTCGGGTGGCGCGGAGTGCTGGGAGTGCTGGCCGGCCTGACGGTCGTCATGAGCCTCGTCGCAGTGTTCGTCGTCCGCGAGACCTCGCCGGCGCAGCGTGGCAACGCGGCATCCTCGGTCACTTCCCATTCGTCATCGTCTGCGGGAGTCGCGAAGAGCCCCAACCTCGGGATGGTGCTACGCCGTCCCGGCTTCGCGGCGTACGCCCTCGTGAAGACGTTCAGCTTCGCCATCCTCATGGGATACATATCGGCGTCGCCCTTCATCTACCAGGACTACGTCGGTGTCGGCGAGCTTGCAGGAGCGGCCCTGTTCGCGCTGAACTCGCTCGCGATGATCGGTGCCAATGCGGTGAACGCGCGACTCGTGCGCACCCGGGGCCCGGCCTACATGCTGCGCGTGGGACTGGTCCTGCTCACGACCGCAGTCGTCGCCCATTCGCTCATTGTGTTCCTGGCGGCGTCGCCGCGGATCCTCGTGCCCGTCTTCGTGCTGCTTGTGGGCAGCATGGGGCTCATCTTCGGCAACTCGATCGGACTTGCGATCGCCCACGTTCGCGATGCGGCCGGGTCCGGATCTGCCGTCATCGGCTTCGGGCAGTTCGTCGCCGGCGCAGCCGTCGCACCCCTGGTCGGGCTCGGGGCGCGAGCCACCCCGGTCCCCATGACCGTGCTGTTCATCGCTGCCACCGGTGCGACGTGGGTGTGTGCCGTCGTGGCGAAACGCGTCGGCGCGCCTGTCGACTGAAGAGCCGGTCCTCGGGGGGCGTTCCACGAGGTGGCACGACCGGCTCGGCAACCTCAGGCGCCTGAGCGATGCTGCTTGGAACGCCGGTGTCGAGCCTGACGCCGGACTGACACCGCTACGAGGAGTTGGCCGATGACCACCACGACTGTGGAACTGACCGAGCAGAGCACCAGCCGCACGGTCGAGACGCCCAGCGGCACGATCCACTACAACGAGGCGGGGGAAGGGCATCCCCTGCTCCTTCTGCACGGCAGCGGTCCGGGTGCCACCGGCTGGAGCAACTTCGGCCCCAACCTGAAGGCGCTGAGCAGGCAGTTCCGGGTCATCGCAGCGGACATGCCGGGCTGGGGCAAGTCCTCGCCCGTCACCTACGAGCGTCGCGACCACGTCGCTGCGGTGCGAGACCTGCTGGATGCGCTTGGCATCGACAAGGCGGCCATCGTCGGCAACTCGATGGGCGGCGCGACGACGTTGAAGTTCTCGGCGGTCCACCCCGAGCGGGTGTCCCACCTGGTGACCATGGGAGCCGGTGCAGGCGGAGCTCGCCTCTTCTCCCCGAGCGACGGCCCATCCGAGGGACTGAAGATCCTCAACCAGGGCTACCTCGAGCCGTCGGTCGAGGTCATGGCGAAGCTGGTCGACATCATGACCTACGACAGCGGTAGCAAGAGCGACGCGCTGGCCAAACAGCGTTACGACAACGCCACCGCCAACCGCGAGCACCTGCAGAACTTTGCCGCGGGGATCGGCAAGCCCCGCCGCGGGACGGCCACCGACGAGGAGCTGGCCAGCATCGCGGCCCCGGCCCTCATCGTCCACGGCCGTGACGACAGGGTCGTCGGCTACGAGCACAGCCTCAAGCTCGTGACAGTCATCCAGAACGCACGGCTCGTGCTGTTCAACCGTTGTGGACACTGGGCCCAGCTCGAGCACGCCGATGAGTTCAACCGGCTCGTGGCCGACTTCGTGGCCAACAACTGACCGGACGACAGTGAGAAGAGGGCAACACCGCGATGAACACCGTGCTCGACCGCGTTGAGGAGCTGGCCGTCTTCTTGCAGGAGCAGGCGGAGGAGGCCGACGACCTGGGTCGCCTGCCCGACGAGACGCGCAAGCGTCTGGAGGACACCGGGGTCATTCGCATGCTGCAGCCCAAGGACTTCGGCGGCCTGGAGAGCTCGCCGGTCGAGTTCTTCGAGACGGTCCTGGCGATCGGATCCCGGCATGGGTCCTCGGGTTGGGTCGCCGGCGTCGTCGGGGTGCACCCGTTCGAGCTCGCGGTCGGCACGAGGGAGATGCAGCAGGAGATCTGGGGCGAGGACCCGGATACGTGGGTGGCTTCGCCCTACGCACCCTTCGGCCGCGCTCGTCCCGTCGACGGGGGCTTCCTCTTCAGCGGACGCTGGCCGTTCTCCTCCGGCACGGACCTGTGCGACTGGGTCGTGCTGGGCGGCATGGTCACCGATCAACAGGGCGAGGTCACCGAGCCCAACCCGGTCAGGCACTTCATCGTGCCGCGCTCCGACTACGAGATCGTCCAGGACTCCTGGCAGGTCGTCGGCCTCCGAGGTACGGGCAGCAAGGACGTCATCATCAAGGATGCGTTCGTCCCCGCCCACCGGGTGATCGACCCCACGGACCTCGAAACGGGCGCCGCAGCGGAACAGGCCGGACGGGCGGACGTGCCCCTCTATCGGATGCCGTTCCACACGATGTTCAGCGGCACGATCGCCTGCGCGACCCTCGCCCTGACGGAGGGTGCGCTCGCGGCTTTCGTCTCGCACAGCCGGTCCCGGGTGAGCCGGGCAGGTCACCAGGTCAGCCAGGACCCGCACCAGCTGGCCGCACTCGGCGGGGCGGCGTCGGACATCCAGGCCAGCCGGGTCCAGTTCCTCTCCGACATGGAGCGGCTCTGGGACCTGGCCCAGCGCAACGTCCCGATCGACGTGGCGGTGCGGGCGGAGGTCAGGAGGAACCAGGTGCGGGCAGTCCGACGCGCCGTGGACGCCGTGGACCGCATCGTGGCCCACGCGGGTGGTCACGCCATGCGTCTGGACAATCCGATCCAGCGGTTCTGGCGCGACGCGCACACCGGGCTGGCCCACGCCTCCAACGTCGCCGACCCCGTCTACGCGGTCTACGGCCTCAACCTGTACGGGCACGACCTGCCCCCGGGTACACGCCTCTGAACGGGGCCGGAACGTCCTGTCGATGGCGGTGAAGAGCTGGCCCGGGCCTCAGGCCCGGGCCAGCTCTTGGTTCGTCGTGGTGTCGTGCGCAGCGAGTCGCGTCCGGCCGGCGGCCTCAGGACGGCGACCGGGCAATGGCCTCAGGACACCTGGGACATGTTCAGCGCGTAGGCGCTGCTCACTCCGCGGGCGGCGTGACGCACGTGCGACTCGATGCGCCGCCAGCTCGTGCCGTGGGGCGGGCCCGACGCAGAGATGGCGGCGACGACCCGTCCCTCGACGATGACCGGGGCGGCGACGCAGGTGAGCCCCAAGGTCCCTTCCTCCCGGTCGTAGGCCACCCCGGCTTCACGGATGCGGCGCAGCTCGCGCACGAAGCGGCCCGGCTCCGTGATGGAGTTGCGGGTGCGGCGGGGCAGGCCTGCCTCGACGACCGCACGGACGGTCGCGCCGTCACTGAAGGCCAGCATCGCCTTGCCCAGGCCGGTGCAGGAGGCCGGGAGCCGGGCTCCGGGCACCGTCACCAGACGCACGGGGTTGCCCGCGTGCACCTTCTCGACGTAGACGATGTCGGTTCCCTCGAGGATCGCCAGGTGCGCCGTCAGGCCGGTGTTGATGTGCAGCTCGCTCAGGTCGTGGATGGCCACGTCACGCAGGCCGTGCGGGCGACAGAAGCCGACCCGGCTGCCGAGCTCGAACAGGGACAGGCCCAGCCGGTACTTGGCCCCCGACCGCGCGACGAATCCGGCGCGCTCGAGGTCACCGAGGAGCCGGAAGGCCGTGGACTTCGGCATGCCGGCCCGGCGGGCCAGCTCACTGACGCCGAGCTCCGGGATGGTGCCGCGGAACGCGGCCAGCAGCTCCAGCGCCTTGCCCACTGACGTCATCTGCCGGTCGTCGCACTCCGGGGAGACGTCCTGCAGCGGGCTTCGGACGGAAACGGTCATCGGTTCTCCTTCGCCACGACACCTCGTCGTCGAGATGCGCTCGTCGTCACAGTCCCAGCCGTTCGGCTCAATGGGACGTGCGTCCCATTATGCGGAACTCTGCAGAGAGGTGGAGGAGTATTCCGCATGGTGAGGCAAAGCAGTTCCCGGGGCGCCGACGCGTGTCACCGTCATGTTCCGAAGGACGGCACGAGACGCATCCGTGATTGCCACAGGCGTGGCGATCATGACTGCGGCGAGGTCGCCGACCTGCCGACGTCAACGTAGACGAGATGACACCGGGCCCAGCGGGCGCCGAGTAAGGAAACGATCATGGTCACAACAGGTAGAACCCGCCGGGCGGTTGTCGCGCTCGTCGCGATCACCTCGGTCAGCCTCGCCAGCGCCTGCAGTTCCGGTTCCCAGGCCGCGACCGGCACGGGCGGCGGTGTCGAGAAACCGGACATCTCCGTGGCGGTGTTCCCGAGCTTCAACGCCTTGGGCGCACAGGCGGCCAACGCCGACGGCACCTTCAAGGCCGAGGGCCTCAACGTCACGCTGACCAAGGTCGCGACGCCGGCCGAGGGCATGCCCCAGCTGCTCGGCGGCAAGGTCCAGTTCGCGCTCATGGACATGACGGTCCCGGCGGTGGCCCGCAGCAAGGGCGTGCCGCTCGTGCTCGTCGCGCCGGGCGCCAAGGGCACGCCCCCCAAGGACGGCTTCGGAGTCGGCAACCTCTGGGTGAGGGCCGGCAGCCCCATCAAGACGATGAAGGACGTCCAGAATGCCACGTTCGGCATCCCTCAGATCAACAGCCAGATCTGGGTGGACATCCGCTCGGCGGTGGACGAGGCGGGCGGCGACTCCTCGAAGATCACGTTCGTCGAGGTGCCCAACACCCTGTCGGCCCTCAAGGCCGGCAACGTCGACGTCACCACGACCTCCGAGCCGGCCGGGACCGCGGCCCTCGGGGACAGCTCCATCCACCGGCTGGCGGGCTACACCGCCGCCGGCGCGGACCTCGCCTACGCCTACGTCACCACGAAGGAATTCGCGCAGCAGAACCCCAACACCGTCAAGGCGTTCGAGCAGTCGATCCTCAAGGCCAACTCGGCAGTGAACGCCGACCCGGCCAAGCGCGTGCAGGTCGCCTCGACCTACGTGAAGGCGCCCAAGGCGCTGCTCGAGAAGGCGCACTACCCGGAGTTCGGCACGGAGCCGATCAGCCCGTCGTCGGTGCAGACGGCCCTCGACCGCCTGGTCAAGTACGGCCTGCTCGAGCAGGCCAAGGCCCCCAAGGCGGCCGACCTGATCGTCGCCGGCCAGTAGATCGCAGCGGCCCGGGAAGGAAGGAGACTCGCGATGGCGCGATCGGAACCCCAACGCGCGAGCGCCGGCTGGCGCCTGTCCCGGCAGGTGGCGGCGGTCCTCATCGCCCTCGTCATCTGGCACCTGTTCGCCGTCGGCCCGGGTCGGGCAGCAGACGTCCCGACGCCGTGGCTCACCCTGACCACGGCGATGGAGATGGCCAGGACGGGTGACTACTGGACCGCCGTCGGCAACACGCTGCTCACGGCGAACCTCGGGCTCCTGCTGTCCATCCTGGTCGGTGTGCCGCTCGGACTCATCAACGGGTCCAGCCGCAAGGTGGCCCTCAGCTCCCAGTTCGTCGTCGACTTCGGCCGGACCATCCCGGGGGTGGCCATCCTGCCGCTCGTCCTGCTGCTCTTCGGCGGCACCCGCGCGATGGCCCTGATCCTGGTCATGTTCGGCGCCGTCTGGCCGATGCTGGTGCAGTCCACGTACGCCGTGCAGCAGGTGTCGCCGCAGCTGCGCCAGGTCAGCGCGGCGTTCCACCTGAGCCTCACCGACCGGATCAGGACGGTCTACCTGCCGAGCGCCATGCCCTTCCTGACCACGGGGCTGCGCATCGCCGCGACGATCAGCCTGCTCCTGGCCATCTCGGCCGAGTTCCTCGGCGGGACGGACGGCCTGGGACGCAACCTGTTCAACGCCCTGACGGTCAACAACCCCGACGAGATGTTCGTGTACGCCTTCACGGCGTCCCTGCTCGGGGTCGCGCTCAACCTCATCCTGCTCGCCGCGCAGCGTCGGATCCTGTGGTGGCACCCCTCCCAGCGAGAGAGAGCCTGACATGAAGTCGCTGCGCTCGAAGGTCCTCTGGGAGATCTGGCTCCCCGTCCTGCTCCTCGTCATCTGGTGGGTCGCCAGTGCGAACAGCACGTCGTTCTACTTCCCGCCGCTCGCCACGATCCTCACCGAGTTCAAGGCGCTCTGGATCTTCCAGAACGTGCCCACGGAGATCGTGCCCAGTGTGGGTCGGCTCGCCGCCGGCTTCGCCATCGCCATCGTCGGCGGTGTCGCTCTCGGCCTACTGCTCGGCTCGGTCCGCGCGCTCGAGGAGGCGGTTCGCCCGATCATCGAGTTTCTCCGGGCCACCCCCGGTGTCGCCATGCTGCCCATCATGATGCTGCTGCTCGGCATCGGGACCCCGATGAAGATCGCCATCATCGGGGTGGTCAGTGCGTGGCCGGTCCTGCTCAACACCATCGACGGCGTCCGCTCCGTGGAGCCGGTGCTGCGGGACGTCTCGAGGAGCTACCGGCTCTCGCCGTGGGACCGGATCCGCTTCATCATCCTTCCGACCGCGACGCCCCAGGTCTTCGCCGGGGCCCGGACCGCGTTGGCGATCGGGGTGGTCGCCATGGTGATCTCCGAGATGGTCGGCACCCCGGGCGGCATCGGCTACTTCATCCTCAACTCGCAACGCGAGTTCGACATCCCCGCGATGTGGACGGGCATCATCGCCCTGGGCATCGTCGGTTACCTGCTCAACAAGCTCTTCGGCCTCGTGGAGAACCGGGTCCTGAGCTGGCACAAGGGCATGATGGCCCACCACGAAGGAGGCGGCTCATGAACGAGACCGATGACCAGAGCGCAGCGTGCGGCACCGTCCTGGAGGTGACCGGGCTCGGCCACTCCTACGGACAGCACACGGTCCTGCAGGGACTCGACTTCGCCGTCGCCAAGGGCGAGTTCCTCTGCATCGTCGGTCCCTCCGGCGCCGGCAAGACCACCCTGCTCCAGTGCCTGACCGGCCTGCGCAAGCCGACGGAGGGTCGTGTCGTCTTCGAGGGCGAGGTGGTGCGCGACACCCCACGCGGCATGGCCGTCGTCTTCCAGGACTACAGCCGGTCCCTCATGCCCTGGCTGCGTGTCATCGACAACGTCGCCCTGCCGCTTCGCTCGGCGGGCGTGCCGAAGAGCGAGCGGCTCGAGCAGGCACGGGCGGCGCTGGCCGAGGTCGGCCTCGCCGACTCCACCCACGCCTACCCGTGGCAGCTCTCCGGAGGCATGCAGCAGCGCGTCGCCATCGCGCGCGCGCTCGCCTTCCGACCCCACGCCATCGTCATGGACGAGCCGTTCGCCTCGGTCGATGCCCAGACGCGTGCCGACCTGGAGGACCTCGTCATCCGGCTCAAGGAGCGACTCGGCATCACCGTCGTCCTCGTCACCCACGACATCGACGAGGCCGTCTACCTGGCCGACACCGTCCTGGTCCTGTCGGGCAAGCCGGCCAGCGTCGCGGCGCTCATCCCCGTCGACCTGCCGGCGCCCCGGGACCAGCTCGCCACCAAGGCGCTGCCGGCCTTCGCCGAGCTGCGCAGCCGCGTCTACACCCTGATCCGCAAGCCACCCTCCGCGGGTGCCGAGCAGCCGGACGACGAGCGCGACGTCGCGCCGGTCAGCGCGGGCACGGGGGCGTGACGGACCCCCGCGACCACGTGCTGACTGCAGCCGGGGCCCAAGCCTTGGTGCAGTCGGTGCTGGAGTCCGCTGCGCAGCTCCGGTTGCGGGTCAGCGTCGCCGTCGTCGACGAGCGCGGCTTCGACCTCCTCGTCGTGCGCGGCGACGGGGCGAGTTGGTTCACCCCCGAGGTGGCCCGCACCAAGGCGCGGACCGCGGCAGTGTTCGCCCGCCCCTCGGAGAGCCTCTCCGAGCTGCGCGCGGCGCATCCGGACCTGTTCGTGCTGCTCGGCGAGGGGCTGCCGTTCAGCCCCACGCCCCTGCCCGGCGGCCAGCCCGTTCGCCAGGGCGACCGGCTCATCGGCGGGCTCGGCGTCAGCGGTGCCAGCCCGGACCAGGACGTCCGTCTCGCGGAGGCTGCTCTGCCGGCTGTGGCGCTGCCCGGGGAGCGCTCCGGCCAAACGTCCCGCCCGCCGGGACGACAGCCTAGGTAGGGCTCGCCCGGCGGACGAGACTGGGGCGCGCGGGCCGCCAGGTGGTGGCCCCACCACCACCACACGAGGAGACACCGATGACTCAGCTCGACACGACGGTGGCTGTGGGTGACGACACCATCGACCCGGCACTGTTCCGCGAGACCCTCGGGCACTACCCGACCGGCGTGGCCGTGGTCACCGGGATCGCCGAGGACGGCACGCCGGCGGGCATGGTCGTCGGCTCGTTCACCTCGGTCTCGCTGGACCCGCCTCTGGTGGCGTTCCTGCCGACGCGCGAGTCCGGTAGCTTCGCCAAGTTGCGCACGGGAAAGACCTTCTGCGTCAACGTGCTCGCCTCTGACCAGGAGCAGACCTGTCGCCGGTTCGCCTCACGGGCGCCGGACAAGTTCGAGGGCGTCGCGTGGTCACCCGCCCCGGCCGGGGCGCCCATCCTGGACGGGGCGGTCTCGTGGATCGAGTGCACCTACGAGGACGTCCTGGAAGGCGGGGACCACTACATCGTCCTCGGACGCGTCCGCCACCTCTCGGTGGCCCGGCCCTCGCTGCCGCTGCTCTTCTTCCAGGGAGGCTACGGGCGCTTCGCGCCTCCGTCGCTCGTCGCGCCGTCACACCCCGACCTCATCCACGCGGTGCGGCTGGCAGAGCTGGCGCGGCACGACATCGAGCAGCTCAGCGCCGAGCACGGCGTCGACTGCGCGGTGCTCGCGAAGGTGGGCGGCGACGTCGTGTTCGTCCTCACCTCCAACCAGTCGCAGGAGCGGACCACGCCTTCCGTCGGGCACCGGGTGCCGCTCGTCCCGCCGCTCGGTTCGGTCTTCCTGCGCGATGCCTCGGAGGAGGACGTGCAGGAGTGGCTGGCGCGTGCACCGGGACAAGGGGCTGCCACGGTCGAGACGTTCCGACGCAACCTCGACCGGGTTCGCGAGCGCGGCTTCTCGCTGTCGCTCATGCCCGACCCGACGGTGGACCGCATCTCGTTGATGTCGGACTACTCCTCGACAGATCGACTGCCGAAGCACGAGCGGCTCATGAAGCAGATGATCGCCGACACGGCAGCCCTCTACGAGCCCGACCTCGACCCCGAGCAGACCTATCACCTGCACTCGATCGTCGTTCCCGTCCCGGGGCCGGCCGACACGCCCCCCATCGCGATGCGGATGTCCGGCCTCCCGGCCGGCGCCGCGACCGGTCAGGTGCAGCAGTGGGTCGAGGCGCTGTCCCGGGCTGCGTCCTCCGCTGCCGCGAGGTTGTGCCGATGATCGGCCCCACGTCCCCGGCATTCCGCCATCTGGCACGGTTCGCTGGTCGGGCCGGCGCCGAGGACAGAGCATGACGACCAGACAACGTGTGATGAAAGGACCAACGATGGATGCACGCGTCAAGGCCCTCGGGTATGCCGTGGTGTCGAGTACCGACCTGCAGGCCTGGGAGCGCTTCGGTGCCGACCTGCTCGGCCTGCAGGTCGCCCAGCGCACCGAGGACCGACTCACCCTCCGGATGGACCAGTACGTCCACCGCGTGGACATCCGCCGCTCGGACAGGAACGGTGTCATCGCACTCGGGTGGGACGTGGGCAGCCAGTGTGCCCTCGAGGAGATCTCGCAGCGGCTGGAAGCGGCCGGCTACGAGGTGACCCAGCGCGATGCCCAGTCGGCGGCCGAACGCGGCGTCGACGGGCTGGCCAGCTTCCGCGACCCCGACGACAACTACGACGTCGAGCTGTTCTGGGGGCTGCGCAACGCGACCGAGCCGTTCGTCTCCCCGATCGGGGCGACCTTCGTGGCGCGCGAGCTGGGCCTCGGGCATGCCTTCCAGGTCGTGCGTGACGAGCAGACCTACCGCCGGCTGTACTTCGACCTGCTGGGCTTCCGTCTCAGCGATCACATCGACATGCCCGGGGGAGTCACCGGCGTCTTCACGCACTGCAACCCGAGGCACCACTCGTTCGCGTTCGCAGCAGCGCCCAGCCGGCCCGTCGGGGTCGGTCACCTCATGTTCGAGATCGACGACCTCGACGTTCTCGGCCGCAACTACGACAAGGTCCTCGCCGGAGCGGCCCCGATCCTGTCGACCTTCGGAAAACACACGAACGACAAGATGATCTCCTTCTACGTCCGGTCACCCTCCGGCTTCGGGATCGAGTACGGCATCGACGGCATCCTCATCGATGACGAGACCTGGCTTCCCACCCGCTACGACGTGGCCCACTACTGGGGACACCAGCGCACCCCGTGACCAGATCGACGAAAGGAGCGGCCATGGCCGTCCTGGACGACATCGAGCAGATCGCGGACCTGCTCGAGACCAACGCAGCAGCAGCGGAGGAGCTGGGGCGACTCACCGACGAGTCCGCATCGGCACTGCGGGCGTCGGGCGTGATCCGCATGCTCCAGCCCAAGGACTTCGGTGGGCTGGAGTCGCACCCTGTCGACTTCTTCCGTGCCGTCCTCGAGATCGGGTCGCACGACCCCAGTGCGGGATGGGTCGCCGGAGTCGTGGGCGTTCACCCGCACGAGCTGGCCCACGGTGACCGCCGGGTTCAGGCGGAGGTCTGGGGAGAGGACCCGGACACCTGGGTGGCCTCGCCCTACGCGCCGATGGGCCGGGCCAGGCCGGTGGACGGCGGCTACGTCTTCAACGGGCGCTGGAACTTCTCGTCCGGAACCGACCACTGCCAGTGGGTCATGATCGGTGGCCTCGTCACCGACCAGGACGGCAACGTCGCCGAGCCGGACGCGGTGCACTTCCTCCTCCCACGCCCGGACTACGAGATCGTGCAGGACTCCTGGGACGTCATGGGGCTGCGCGGCACGGGCAGCAAGGACCTCGTGGTGCGCGACGCCTTCGTCCCGGCATACCGCACGATCGAGACGAAGGGCGTGACCGAGGGCACCGGGGGCAAGGACCCCAGCCGCGAGTCGGTGCCGCTGTTCCGGATGCCGCGCAACGTGATGTTCTCGGGAGCCATCACGACGGCCACCCTGGCGATGGCCAAGGGCACCCTGGCCGCATACGTGGCAATGACCCGTTCGCGGCAGGGGCGCGGCGGTCGGGCGGCCCTCGACCCGTTCCAGCTGTCGGCGATGGGCGCGGCGGCCGCGGACATCGACGCGAGCGTGCGTCACGTGCTCTGGGACGTGGAACGCGTCTTCGAGACGGTGTCGCGCGGAGAGGTCGTGCCGCTCGAGCTGCGTGCCGAGGTGCGTCGCAACCAGGTCCAGGCGAGCCAGCGTGCCGCCGCCGCCGCCGACAGCGTCTTCCGGCTCAGCGGAGGAGGGTCGCTGCACCACAGCGGCGCCCTCCAGCGTCGGTGGCGTGACACCCAGGCTGCGCTGCACCACGTGCAGAACGGGTCCGGACCGATCTTCCAGGCCTACGGTCTCAACCTCTTCGGCCACCCGATCCCGGGCCACGTGAAGATCTGATGTCCACGACCGTTCCCGCTGCCGTGACCGTCCCCGTCACCGCCGAGTCGACGAGCCGCTTCGTCGACGCCAGCGGCGTCCGGGTGCACTACCACGAGGCCGGGTCTGGCCCCGTGCTGCTCTGTGTCCACGGCGGCGCCCCGGGGGCCTACGGCTGGGGCAACTTCGGGGCCAACGTCCCCGGCCTCGCCGAGCGCTTTCGGGTGCTCGTGGTCGACCTCCCGGGCTACGGCCGTTCGGACAAGCCCGAGATCAGCGGAGGCCGGTACGCCTTCTACGCGAAGGTCTTCGCCGACATGTTGGCCACCCTCGAGATCGAGTCCGCCCACGTCCTCGGGATGGCCACGGGTGGCGCCGCGGCCATGATGCTGGCCATCGAGCACCCCCAGGTCGTCGACGACCTCGTCCTCGTCAGCTCCGCCGGGGGGCTCCCCCTGTTCACGCCCATGCCGTCCGAGGGTCAGAAGCTCATCCAGTCCTACTACGGCGGCGACGGGCCCTCGCGCGCGAAGATGCGGTCCTACCTCGAGATGATGATGTACGACACCTCGTCGATCACCGAGGACCTGGTCGAGGAGCGCTACCTGGCGAGCGTCGAGCCTGAGTTCATGACGGGCGCGCCCGAGGGCCGCGGCGCCCAGAACCGCCCGGTCACCGAGCAGGTGTGGCGCGACGTCGACCGCATCCGCGCACGCACGCTCGTGGTCTGGGGGCGCGACAACCGCGTCCAGGGCTACGACAACGCGCTGTTCCTGCTCAACCGCATCCCGGACGTCCAGGTGCACGTGTACGGGCGGACGGGTCTCTGGGTGCCCTTCGAGCGGACCGACGAGTTCAACGCCCTCGTGGTCGGCTTCCTCGCCCCCTCCCGCGACGACCGTTGACCTCCGGCCCGGCGCGGCGCCCGGCCTCCCGGGGTGGTCGCTCGACGAGCCGGGCCCCGGGCCCCCGTACCTCTTGACAGCCGAGAGAGCGCGACTCTACCGTTCAGCATATTGGAATAGAGTTCCGAATAATGGGAGGCAGACGATGGAGTCCGGAAACCTGCTCGACGGCGACCACAAGCGCTCGGTCCTGGGGCGAGCGTTCGACATCCTCGACTGCTTCGGTGCCGAGACCCCCGAGCAGACCATCGCGGGAGTGTGCTCCCAGACCGGGCTCCCGCCGGCGACGGTCCACCGGATGCTGGCGCACCTCGTCGAGTGGGGCGCCGTCGAGCGCGCGTCCCGCGGCCGCTACCGGCTCGGTCGCCGACTCTGGCGGCTCGGCTGGGGGGTGCCCGAGGTCCGCCGACTGCGCGACGTGGCACGACCGTTCCTCGTCGACCTCTACTCGGCCACCGGCGCCCCTGTCGCCCTGTGGTCCCGTGACCGCGACCACGCCATCCTGAGCGACCTCATCTGCGGCCACCAGGCGTCGGGCTCCTGGCAGCCCGATCGGCGAGTCCCGTTGGCGCAGGGGGCGGGTGGCCTCGCCATGCTCGCCTACCTTCGTCTGGACGAGATGGCGGACGAGCCGGGCGGGCCGCTCGGTGACGGCAGCGACTTCGTGCTGCGTCAACGGCTCGGCGACGTCCGCCGCCTCGGGTATGCCGTGAGCCGCTCCAGCGTGCAAGAGGAGGGCATCCTGATCGCTGCCCCGGTCTTCGACGAGGACGGTCAGGTCCGTGCTGCCGTGTCGGTCAGGCTGTCCTCGGAGCCCCTGAGCCCCGCCGCGCTGGCTCGTGTGGTCGTCGAGGCTGCCCTGCTGACCTCCCGCGGCCTCGGGTACCGGGGTCTTGGTCGTCGGGGCGGTCTGCAGCCCGTGCGTCGATACGCCTGAGACGTCCGGTCACCCGCGGACGCTGCTGCTGCATACCCTTTGACCGCCGACCTCGGGCGGCCGTCGCGCGGCGTCGGTTGTCGCGGGCGGCAGCTGCCCGCCGTCGGCGGAACCTCGACAGAAGGAGCACCACCGATGTCAGTGTTGGTCAAGACGACCCAGGCGATCGACAGCCTCGCGCGGGCCGGGCGACCGATGCGTCTTGCCGAGGTGGCCGAGGACCTCGGAATGCCCAAGTCGTCAGTCCATCGACTTCTGACGGAGCTGACAGAGCTTCGGATCGCACGTCGCACCTCCGAGGGGCTCTTCGCCCTGGGCCCGCGGCTGCTCTCCTGGGGCGCCAGCGCAGCCGACTCCTTCGTGATCCGCGGGGTCGCCGAGCCGTGGATGCACCGGCTGCGCGACTCCACGGGCGAGAGCGTGCACCTCTACATCCGGCACGGCTCCCATCGCGTCTGCCTCGCCTCCGTCGAGGGACGGGCGGCCCTGCGTCCCGTCGTCCCCACCGGCGGGCAGCAGCCGCTGGGGATCGGGTCCTCCGGCAAGCTGCTCCTCGCTTTCGCGCCCGCCTCGGTGGTCGAGGAGGTCCGCGCTGAGGCGAAGAAGAACCGGAGGCCGGTGCCCGACGACGAGGAACTCGCCATGATCCGGGAGACGCACTGGTCGGTCTCCATCGACGAGCGCGAGAAGGGGCTCAGCGGCGCCGCGACCTCCATCCGTGGCAGCGACGGTGAGGTGGTCGCTGCCCTCAGCATCTCGGGGTCCTCCACCCGACTGACGCTGCAGCGGTACGCCGAGGTCAAGGACGACGTCCTCACCATCGCGAACGAGATCGGGGCAGCCGTCGGCGGTCGTGCGGAGCGACCCGCCTGAGGGGCGTTCCGGTAGGTGCGAGGAGCTCTGCCGGGGGCGTAGCCGGGCTCGCAGGATGAGCAGGAACCACCTGCCTAGTCCCAAGGAGCGCCATGAGGATCGCCCGTTTCGACGATGACCGCATCGGTGTGGTCGTCGGTGAAGGCGTCGTCGACGTGACGGACGCGCTGGAGCTCAGCGCGGGGGAGTGGCCGCCAGTCGGTATGAACCGGCTGATCCGCGACTTCCCGATCGTCCGCCCGGTGCTGGTCCGGGCGGCTGCCCGGGGAACCGTCCACCCGCTCTCCGAGGTCACCCTGCGCACACCGGTGCCCTGGCCCAACAAGGTGATCGCCTTCCCGGTCAACTACCACGACCACGGCAGGGAGATGCAGGCGCAGTACCGCGCCGACGTGCAGGGGTTCTTCCTCAAGCCGCCGTCGTCGCTCTCCGGAGCCGGGGAACCGGTCGTCCTGCCCGCCCTCACCGGCCGGGAGGTCCACCACGAGTCCGAGCTGGCGATCATCATCGGTGCCGGGGGGCGCGACATCCCCCGCGCCGACTGGCAGGCCCACGTGTTCGGCTACGCCTGCCTGCTCGACATGGTGGTGCGCGGTCGCGAGGAGCGGGTCTTCCGCAAGGCCTACGACACCTTCTGCCCCGTCGGTCCGTGGATCACGACGGCCGACGAGGTCGGGGATCCCACCCAGCTCGGGATGCGGCTCTGGGTCGGTGACGAGCTGCGCCAGGACGCCAACACCCGTGACCTCGTCCTCGACATCCCAGGGATGGTCGAGATGGCCTCGGCGGTCATGACCCTCCACCCCGGGGACATCATCGCGACCGGCACCCCCGCCGGCGTGGGGCCCGTCACCGACGGCGACACGATCCGCATCAGCATCGAGCGCGTCGGCGTGATGAGCGTCGACGTCGTCCAGGGCACCAACGGGCGGACCGAGGTGTTCGCCCGCCCGTACGACCCACCCATCGTCAAGCAGCACTGAGGAGCCGACATGACCACGACCCCTTCCACCTCCGTGGAGGACATCGACAACCTCGATGACCTGTATGCCGTGTTCGACGCCCTGAGCGTCGAGGGTGGCTGGCACCGTCGCGCTCCCGCGCTGTGGCCGGAGCCGCGACGCAACTTCCTGCCGCACGTGTGGCACTACGCCGAGCTCAAGGCCGTCCTCGAGGTGGCCGGCGATCTCGTCGACCACCAGATGGCCGACCGGCGCAACCTGACCCTGACCAACCCCGTGGAGGGCAACCTCTACGCCACCGTGCGGACGCTCGTGGCGGCCTACCAGCTGATCAAGCCCCGTGAGGTCGCTCTGGCACACCACCACACGCCCGCCGCCCTCCGGATCATTCTCGACGGACGCGGCACCCACACCGTCGTCGACGGTGACCGCGTCGAGATGCGTCCGGGCGACGTGCTGCTCACGCCCAGCTGGGCCTGGCACGAGCACTCCGCGTCGGGTCCCGACGACTGCTACTGGGTCGACATCCTCGACGTGCCGCTCGTCCACCTCCTCGAGCCGATGTTCTTCGAGAAGCACCCCGACGGCGTCCAGGCCCAGCCCCGTGAGGTCGAGACCTCGCCCATCGCCTTCCGGTGGGAGGACTCCCTCGCACGCCTCGCAGAACAGACGACGGCGCCCGCGCACGGCATGGCCGAGCGCGAGATCGAGCTGGGAGGGCCGGCGATGCCGACCATCGCACTGCACGTACAGGAGCTGCCGGCCAACTTCACGTCCGCCCGGCGGCGGACGACGGCGAACTCGATCTTCACCGTCGTCGAGGGTGCAGGTCAGACCGTCGTCGACGGCGAGACGCTGACGTGGGAGCGCGGCGACATCGTGGCCGTCCCCGCGTGGCGGCCCTACCAGCACGTGGTGTCCGAGTCCGCCCGGCTCGTGCGGTCGAGCGACGAGCCGGTTGTGGCCGCCCTCGGCCTGCTGCGCACCGAGACCCTCTGAAGGAGAAGCTGATGCACGTGGTCCTGGCCGGCGGTGGAGTCGGCGGAATGACAGCGGCCCTGGCGCTCTTGCAGCGCGGGGTGCAGGTCACGGTCCTGGAGCAGGCGCGGGAGCTCACCGAGGTCGGAGCGGGAATCCAGATCAGCCCCAACGGAAACCGGGCGCTCGACCACCTCGGCGTCTTCGAGGAGCTGCGGAGGCAGTCGTGCGATCCGGTGCGCAAGGAGTTCCGGCTCTGGAACACCGGACGCCCCTGGCCGATGTTCGACCTCGGCCCGATGGCCGTGGAGAGGTACGGCTACCCCTACCTCACGGTGTACCGCCCCGACCTGCTCAAGGCGCTCGAGGACGGCGTGCGAGCCGCCGGGGACGACGTCATCCGCCTCGGCACCCGGGTCGTCGGCGTCGAGCAGGACGAGTCGTCGGCGAGCGTCCTTCTGGCAGACGGGAGCCGGGTGACCGGTGACGTCGTCATCGGGGCCGACGGGGTGCGCTCAGTGGTGCGCAACACCGTGTGGGGCCCGAGCGACCCACAGTTCTCGGGCATGGTGGCCTGGCGCGGGCTGATCCCTATGGACGACCTGCCGAGGCACCTGCAGGCGCCCGTCGGATCGACGTGGATCGGGCCGGGCGGGCACGCTGTCACGTATGCGCTCCACGGCGGTGCGCTGATGAACTTCGTCGCCACGATCGAGGGCAAGACCTGGACCGCGGCCGGCGGCAACGAGCCGGGCACCGTCGAGGAGTGCCTCGCCGACTTCGACGGTTGGCACGAGGACATCCTGACCCTCATCAAGGCCTCGCCCCGACTGCTCAAGTGGGCCCTCGTCAGCCGCGAACCGATCCCCTCCTGGACCTCGGGACGGATCAGCCTTCTCGGCGACGCCGCGCACGCGACCTTGCCGTTCCTCGCGCAGGGGGCCGTCCACTCCATCGAGGACGGGGTCGTGCTGGCCCGCGCGCTCGTCGCCTTCGGGGACGACCCGGCTGTCGCCCTCAAGCGCTACGAGGAGGCACGGATCGACCGCACGAGCCGGATGGTCCGCGGAGCGACGGCCAACACGGACCGGTTCCACAGCCGCGAGCTCGCGACCGAGGAGACCGCGCAGGCCTACCTCGAGCGCGAGTGGAGCGACGAGCCGATCGCCGACCGGTACGACTGGCTCTACTCCTACGACGCGGTGACGGCCCCCGTCTGACGACCGCGTGCGGCGTGCGTCGGCCTGTGGCCCCTCGCAGTGCAAGGGGCCACAGGCCTGTCACGGGATGAGAGGCCCCAGGCCCGTCAGAGCGTGAGCAGGCCGGCCACGGTGGGGCGGTCGAGGACCCGCGCGATGCGCTCCGCCAGGACGTCGGCCCCGGCCCCGAGCCGACGGGCGTTGAGGTCGTACTTCACCTGGACCTCGGCGTCGCTGAGGGGACGCTGCGCCGTGCCTCGGTTGGTCAGCACCTCCTCGCGCAGGACGCGTCCGTCGACGGTGCGGACCTCGACGACCGACGGGAAGTGCCGCGGGAAGATCTGCTCACAGCGCGGGTCCGACGCGTGCTCCACCGTGGCGGCCACGCGGAGGTTGAGCGGATCGCGCACGGCGGCGTCGGTGAAGTCGTCGAGGTAGACCCCGAGCCCACCACCACCGCGCAGCGCGAGCGCGAAGGTGAACGGCCCGCTGAACTGGGCGTGGTAGCCCGACTCCGGCCGGATCTTGGCGTCCCGCGGCTCGGCGATCGTGCGCAGTGTCGCCGCCGCCACGCCGATGCGGACCGACTCGACCTCCTCTGGGCGCAGCCCCCGCTCCCGGAGCGCGACAGCGGCATCGATGCCGGTGTGGGTGAAGACGTTCGTCGGATACGGCTTGACGAAGCACGAGGCCGTCTCCCACTCGGTGCCGAGTCCCCCGAGCAGGGCGCCCTCGTCGTAGATGTCGCCACAGTAGGCACGGAAGAAGCCGAACCGCCCCTCGAGGACCGTCGGGGGACCGGTCAGCCCGGCCTGTGCCGCCTGGGCGGCGGCCACGCCGCCGTGTGCAGCCCAGCCGCAGTGCATCCGCTTGACCGATCCGCCGGCCCGGTTGGCCTCGAGCAGCCCGGCGCCCATGCTGCACGCGATCGCCATCGCGTGGGCGAGGCGCTCCGTGTCCAGACCCATCGCGACGCCGGCAGCAGCCGCGGCGCCCACCGTGCCGCAGATCGAGGTGGCGTGCAGTCCCCGGTCGAAGAAGACGGAGTTGTTGATCGCCGGGTCGTAGCCGGCGTTGCCGAGGCGGATCGTGATCTCGTTGCCCACCGCGATGGCGGCCAGCAGCGCCCGGCCGGAGGCCCCGGCGTCCTCGGCCGCAGCCAGGGCGGCCGGCACGACCGAGGCGCTCGGGTGCAGGATCGAGGGCACGTGCGTGTCGTCGAAGTCCAGGGCGTGAGCGAGGGTCCCGTTGACGAGGGCAGCCGACGGGGCAGGGACGGCGAGGTCGAGACCGATCGCACCCGCCGCCGGCTGTCCGCCCCAGCGGCGGGCGAGGGTCCGGACCACGTTCGCCGGCGCGGTGTCCAGGGCCGCGACCGAGATGCCCACCACGTCGAGCAGGCGCTGGCGGGCATCCTCGAGCGCCTCCTCGGGCGGTGCAGCCGCCACGGCAGCGGCGAACTGTGCGAGCCGGGCAACTGCGGTGCCCTCCATGGGTGTGGTGGCAGCGGCGGCCATGTCTTCCTCCGGGCGATGGACGGTGGAGTGCTCGGCCCTGTGGGCGGCGCTCCGGGACGGTGCGGATGGTTCAGTGCACGAGCGCCAGCGGGCGCAGCGGCGAGCCGGTGGCACCCAGGAGCCGCAGGGGCGCTGCCACGACGGTGAAGGCTTCGGGAGACAGCGCGGCCAGCTCCTCGAGGTTCAACATCTCGATGATGGGGATCCCCTTCTCCACCAACAGGATCCGGTGGCCGGGCAGGCGCGCGTGGCCACGTCCCGCGGGAATGTGTTCGAAGGCGGTGGTGTCGGATCCGACGACCCGTGGCCGGTGTGTGGCCAGCCAGGCGACGGCGTCCTCATCGGGTCCGGGCACCCCGCCCTCGTGGTCGAGGAAGGCAGTGGGGTCGTCCCACAGCTGCGCCCAGCCGGTCCGCACGAGCAGCGCCGAGCCGGGCGCGGGCCGACGGTCGCCGAGGGCAAGGGCCAGCTCCTCGGCCGTGACGGGGTGGCCGGGGTCCAGCCGTCGGACGCCGAGTGCCGCTGGCACGTCGAGCAGGTGCCCGACGCACACGATGGGCGCGACAGCGTGGACCCCGTGCTCGAGGTACCGACCGCCCACCTGTGCCTCGAGGGCGGAGACCCCTCCGTGCAGCAGGCCGTCGTGGCTGATGTGGGCGAGCGCGTCGAGGTGCGTGCCGGTGTGGGTGCCCATGACCAGCAGGTCGTTGGCTCCCGACGTGCCGTCGGCCCTGACCGCGTCGCCGTGCCGGCGTAGCAGGGCGTGTCGGAAGCCGGGGTGGTTGGGTGAGGTGGGGATGCCGGGATGCAGCGGCTGGGCGAGGTCGACGACGCGGACCGTCGCCCCGTCCGCGGTACGCCCGGTGCTCACGCGTTTGCCCGCTCGTGGATCAGCCGCGCCTGGCGAAGGATCGCCGGGTCGACGAAGCTCCCGTCGTCCAGGGTGGCGGCGGCCGAGCGCGAGCGATCCATCGCTGCAACCGTCTCGAGCACCTCCCTTGCCCAATGGAGCTCGTCGGCGCGGGGCGCGAAGGCGCCGCGCACCACGGGAACCTGTCGGGGGTGGATGACCGAGCGACCGTAGAACCCGAGCCGGCGCAGCGCCTCGCACGACCGGCGCAGTCCGTCGAGGTCGGTCACGTGGGGGTGGACGCTCGCGACGGGGGAGGGGAGGCCGGCCGCTCGTGCGGCCTGCACGACGGTCAGACGCGCGAGGAGCAGGCCGTCCTCGCTGCCGTCCCGCGGCAGCCCGAGGTCGGCGCGCAGGTCGCTCTCGCCGAGGGTGAGAGAGTGCACCCCGGTCTCGGCGGCGATCTCGGCAGCGTGGAGCAGGCCCAGGGCCGACTCGATGAGGGGGACGAGGTGCGGCCGGTCCAGGAACCGGCTCGAGGCGGCGTACGCCTTCCTCACGTCCGTCGCTGACTCCACCTTGGGCAGCCGGATGCCGTGCACCCTTCCCTCGGCGAGAAGGGGGCCGACGGCCGCGAGGTCCGCCGCGAAGTCGGCCGAGTCCACCGGGTTGACCCGCACGACGACCGGGACGTGACCGTCCCCTGGGAACCCCGTGCTGGCGCCGGCCGCGGCGGCCAGAGCGGAGGGCAGCAGGGCCCTCACGCCCGGACGGGCCGACGGGTGGACGGCGTCCTCGAGGTCGATGACGATGCCGTCGGCCGTGCGTGCGGCCTTGGCCAGCAGCTCGGGCAGCCGGCCACCGGGTACGTACAGCCAGGTGGCGATGTCGGCCAGCACTCAGATCACACCCGTGCGGCGCAGCCGAGCGAGGCGCTCGTCGTCGACACCGATCTCTGCGAGCACACGCTCGGTGTCGGCGCCGTGCTCCCGCCCGGTGTGTCGGATCGTGCCGGGCGACTCCGACATGCGGAAGAGCACGTTGGGCATCCGCACCGGTCCGAGGTCCTGGTCCTGCACGGTGGCGATGGCGCCGATCGCCGCGTACTGCTCGTCGGTGACCACCTTGGACACGTCGTTGACCACGGCGAGCGCGGCCTGTGCGCGTGCGAACTCCGCGACGACCTCGCACGTGGGTCGCTGTGCGATCCACGTGCCGACGGCCTCGTCGAGCACGTCGGCGTGCTGGGCGCGTTGGAAGCCGTCGTGGAACCAGGGCTCGCGCACCAGGTCGGGCCGTCCGACGAGCGTCATCACCCGTTCGGCGATCGAGTGGGCGCTCGTCGAGATCGCGACCCAGTCGCCGTCCGCGGTGCGGTAGGTGTTGCGCGGCGCGTTGTTCTCGGACCGGTTGCCACGCCGGTGCGTGACGATGCCGAGCTGGTCGTACACGGTCACCTGCGCACCGAGCATCGCGAGGATCGGCTCGATGATGGCCAAGTCGATGACCTGACCCTCGCCCGTTCGCTCGCGACGGTGGAGGGCCGTCAGGGTGGCCACCGCGGCCGCGAGGCCGCTGATGTTGTCCGCGAGGGCCAGCGGCGGCAGGGTGGGCGGGCCGTCCGGCTGGCCGGTGGAGTGGGCGAAGCCGCTCATCGCCTCCGCGATGGTGCCGAACGCGGGCTCGGTGGCGCGAGGCCCGGTCTGCCCGAACCCGGTCACCCGGGTCAGGATGATGCGCGGGTTCACCGCGCGGAGTCGGTCGTAGCCCAGGCCCCACCGCTCGAGCGTCCCGGGCCTGAAGTTCTCGATGACGACGTCCGCCGTGCGGACCAGCTCGAGGAAGACCTCCTGCCCCTCGGGATGCGAGAGGTCGAGGGTCACGGCGCGCTTGTTGCGCCCGAGGATCTTCCACCACAGGCCGATCCCGTTCTTGCTCTGGCCGTGCGTGCGCGCCGGGTCCGGCTTTCGGGGGTGCTCGACCTTGATGACGTCGGCGCCGAAGTCGGCCAGGACGGTGGCCGCCGACGGCCCTGCGAAGAGCGTCGCGATGTCGAGGACCCGGATGTCGTCGAGGGCGGCGCCCCTGGGAGACGGATCCGGTGCGGCGGTCTGCTCGGCGTCTGCTGACGCCGGTGCCGGCGTACCCGTGGTCGTTGACATGGTTCCTCCTGCTCGAGCGGGACACCGGCGACGTTAGGGGCCGCAACCACGGACGGTCAGGCGACGCCTCACCCAGTGAGAGGAAGGACGCGCCGCCGGGAGGCTCTTCCGCTGGGTGCGACAAGGCCTGCCACCGGCGTCGGTGCCCCTTGACGATGGCGGTGTCCGGGGCACCTCCTGCCCCGGTTCCCAGCAGAGAGGAGCAGGCCGTGACGACGGTGCGCGATGCAGCGTTCGAGGTGCTGCGCCAGTTCGGCATGACCCGGCTGTTCGCCAACCCCGGCTCCACCGAGGTGGCCCTGCTCACCGACCTGCCCGACGACTTCGAGTTCGTGCTCGGGCTGCACGAGGGGTCGGTCGTCGGGATGGCCTCGGGTCATGCCCTGGCCACGGGGACACCCGCCCTCGTCCTGCTGCACACCACCGCCGGCTTCGGCAACGCGGTCGGGGCCATCGCGACCGCGCGCACCAACAAGGCTCCGCTCGTCATCCTCGTCGGCCAGCAGGATCGCCGCCATCTGGCGTCGGACCCCTTCCTGGCCGGGCACCTCGAGGGACTGGCCGGCCGCTACCCGGTCTCCCTCCGTCAGCCCGCCCGCCCGGCCGACGTGCCCGCTGTCATCGCCAGGGCCGTCCACGAGGCGACCCTGCAGCGGGGCCCCGCCGTCGTCGTCGTGCCGATGAGTGACTGGTCCGAACCGGCCGACGAGACGATCGACCTGCCCGCGCCGGCTCGCCTGCGCGTCGCCAGCGGCGTGGGCGAGGAGCTGGCCGCCGAGCTGACCGCGCTCGTCGACGCGTCCGGCACGCCTGCTGTCGTGGTGGGTCCCGGCGCCGACTCGACCGACGCGTGGAGCGGCCTCACGGCGCTCGCCGAGCGCCTGGCCTGCCCGGTCTGGCAGGAGGCACACGGCTCGCAGTCCGGCTTCCCGCAGGACTCGCCGCGATTCCGCGGCCACCTGCCCCCGACACGCAGGGCCCTGCGCGAGACCCTGGCGGGCCACGACCTCGTGCTCGTCGTCGGCGGCCCGGCCTTCCGCCAGGGCACCTGGGAGCCCGGACCGTTCGTCAGCCCCGGCACGACCGTCGTCGTCGTCACGTCGGACCCGGAGGAGGCGGCGTACAGCGCAGCAGACCTGGCCGTGGTCGGCGACGTGGCCGGCATCGTCACAGAGCTGGCGGGCCGTGTCGCCCCGCGAGCGGAGGCCGCGCCATCCCCAGCCCGCCGACCGGTACCCGTCCCGGAGGGTGGCACCCTTCGGGCCGAGCACGTGTATGCCGCGCTCGCCGAGCGCCTTCCGGAGGACGCGACGGTCTTCGAGGAGAGCCCCTCGACCCGGCGCCTCCTGCTCGACCTCATCCCGACCCGCCACCCGTTCGGCTTCGTCACCGTGGCGCAGGGCGGCCTGGGCTTCGCCCTTCCGGCGAGCATCGGCGTGCGAATGGCGCGGCCCGACCGGCCCGTGGTGGCCCTGCTCGGCGACGGCGCGTCGCTCTACAACGTGCAGGGACTCTGGAGCGCGCAGCACTACCGGGTCGGCGCCCTCTTCGTCGTCCTGTCCAACGGCGGGTACGCCGTGATGGACCGGCTGGCCGCAGCCCACGGCGGCAAGCCACCGTGGCCGCACTTCGACGACGTGAGCGTGTCCACCATCGCGAGCGGATTCGGTTGCGCAACAAAGCGGGTCACCACGCATCAAGAGCTGGTCGAAGAGCTGGACCGCATCGTCCCCACCTTGCGGGAGAGGGCCGAACCCCTCCTGCTCGAGGTCGCCGTGGAGGCGACTGCCTGACCACCCGCGCGGGCGGAGCGACCCGCGCACTCCCAGAACGAGAAGGAGGCCGCCATGGCCCAGGACTGGCTCGCCGAGGACATCCTCACCGAGGACCAGGAAGCGTTGCGCGACACGGTGTCGGACATCGCCCGCGCGTACGACATGCAGTACTGGATCGAGGTGGAGGAGTCGGGTCGCTACCCCGCCGAATGGGTCAAGGACCTGAGCGACGGCGGGTGGCTCTCCCTGCTCATCCCCGAGGAGTACGGCGGTGGCGGTGGCACCATCCCCGACGCCGCCCTGTTCCTCGAGACGCTGAACCGGTGGGGCGGCAACGCCGGGGCCATCCACGCGCAGATGTACCAGATGGGTGCCATCCTGCGGCACGGCACCGACGAGCAGAAGAAGCAGTGGCTGCCGCAGATCGCCAACGACGGACTGCGCCTGCAGTCCTTCGGGATCACCGAGCCGGACGCCGGCACGGACACCACCCGCATCCGCACCTTCGCGCGGCGGGAGGGGGACGAGTACGTCGTCAACGGGGGCAAGATCTTCACGTCTCGCTTCCACCAGACCGACCTCATGCTCCTGCTCGTGCGCACCGAGAAGTACGAGGACGTGGAGAAGAAGACCGACGGCATCACCGTCCTGCTCGTCGACGTGCGCGAGGCCAAGGAGAACGGCCAGATCGAGTACCGGCCGATCAAGGTCATGTCCGGCCACCACACGAACCAGCTGACCATCACCAACCTGCGGGTGCCGGTGGAGAACCGGATCGGCGAGGAGGGCAAGGGGTTCCGCGTCATCCTGTCCGGGATGAACTCCGAGCGTCTCCTGGTCTCCAGCGAGTACATCGGCTCCGGGCTCTACTTCATCGACCGTGCCGTGCAGTACTCCAAGGAGCGCGAGGTCTTCGGCCGCCCGATCGGGATGAACCAGGGGATCCAGTTCCCGCTGGCCACCGCCTTCACCGAGCTGCGGGCCGCGAGCCTCATGCGCTGGCACGCGGCCAAGGTCTTCCAGGAGGGGAGCCGGGACGGCTTCTACGCCAACACCGCCAAGCTGCTCTCGTCCAAGGCGTTGTGGAACGCCGCGAACGCGGCGATGGACACGTTCGGTGGAGCGGGACTGGCCTCGGAGTACGGGATCGAGCAGAAGTTCCGCGCGGCTCGCGGGCCACTGATCGCTCCGATCTCCACCAACCTGGTCCTCGCGGGCATCGCCCACCGGGACCTGGGCATGCCGAAGAGCTTCTGAGCCATGACTACTCCCGGCTCAGCACCTCCCGCGCCGCCCCACCCGCAGGACCGCTCGGACGCGCTGCGTGACGCCGACGACGGGGCCACGTACGCCGTCGCCTCCTTCGCCGTCCAGGCGGCCGCTCGGCGTGCGGGCAGCGCGCGGTCCGACGCCGTGCTCTCCTCGCTCGTCGACACGTTGGCCGTGGGCGTCGCGGGTGGCCGCACCGCTGCCGTCGAGGCTCTCCTCAGCCTGCTCGAGGAGGAGCCGGCGCCCGGTGGCTGCAGCATCTGGGGCTCGGACCTGCGCGTCGGTCCGTCGGCCGCGGCACTGGTCAACGGCACCGCCGCCCATGCGCTGGACTGGGACGACGCCTCGCCCACCATGCCGATGCACCCGGGGGCGGTGCTCTTCCCCGCGCTGCTCGCACGGGCCGGGGTGACGCCGGTGACCACCGACCGGTTCGTCTCGGCGTACGCGGTCGGCTCGGCGGTGTTCCGTGCCGTCTCCGAGGTGCTGCCCCTCGAGGTGCACTACGGCCGCGGATGGCACAACACCTCGACGACCGGCCGCCTCGCGGCCACGGCCGCGGTGGCCAGCCTGGCCGGGCTCGACGTGGAGACGACGCGTCATGCCCTCGGACTGGCTGCCTCGACGGCGTCGGGGAGTCGGGCCAACTTCGGCACCATGACCAAGCCACTCCACGCCGGGCTGGCCGCGCGCGACGCGGTCACCGCCATCGCGCTGGCCTCTCGCGGGTTCACGTCCCGGGTCACCCAGCTCGAGGCGCCTGGAGGCTTCTTCGCGCTCTTCGGCGAGACCGACGCGGCGATGCTCGCCGAGCTTCCCGAGCGGCTCCGCCGCTGGGAGGACGGCTGGAGCGACGACTGGGCGATCAAGCGCTACCCGTCCTGCTACGCGACGCACCGGGCCATCGACGCCGTGCTCGACCTGCGCCCCGGGCTCGACCTCGCGGCGATCTCGTCGGTGGAGGTCACGGTGCATCGCGGCGGGCTGAAGCCACTCCTGCCGCACCTGCCCAACAGTGGGCTGGAGGGCAAGTTCAGCCTGCCGTACACCGTGGCGCGTGCTCTGCGGACGGGGCTCGTCCGACTTGCCGACTTCACCGACGAGGCCGTCCGCGACGCCGAGGTGCGCTCGCTGATGGACGCGGTCGTGGTGCGCGAGGGCGCGGACCCGGACGACCCTGCATCGACCGAGCCGTTCACGGTGCTCACGGTGCGGACCGCCGACGGTGCGACGCGCACGCGACGCGTCGACGTCAGCCGGGGAGACTCGCGCAACCCGCTGACGCCGGAAGAGCTGGAGGACAAGGCGATCGACGCCTTCGCCTCCGTCGGCTGGGCGTCCGATCGGACGCGTGCGCTCCTGTCCGACCTGACCGCGCAGTGGCGAGGAGGCGACCTGGCCGGCTTCCAGGACGTGCTCGCCGGTCCGCCCGTGGGCGCGCCGGTCCTCGTCGGGAGGGCGGAGGCATGAGCGGTCTCCCCCGTGTCGAGATCATCGAGGAAGGCATGCGCGAGGGCATGCAGATCGAGAGCTCCGAGATCCCGGTCGAGGCCAAGATCCGACTGCTCGACGCCCTCTCCCGGACCGGGCTTCGCACCATCCAGGTCGGCTCGTTCGTGAGCCCCAAGTGGGTGCCGCAGATGGAGCACATCGAGCAGGTGATCGCGGGCTTCACGCCCGTCCCGGGCGTCCGGTACACCGCTCTGGCCCTGAACCAGAAGGGCGCCGAGCGTCGCGCCCGGCACGTGCCGCCGCTGGCCCCGCAGGAGGCGGCCGCCCGCACGACGGTCCACCTCTGCGACGTCTTCGTCCAGCGCAACACGGCGCGCACCCAGGCGCAGGAGATCGCCGCCGTGCCTGCCACCGTCGCCTCCGCCGTCGAGCGGGGCGTGACCGAGGCCGTCGTGGCCATCAACGCGGCCTGGGGCTCGAACTGGCTCGGAGCCTTCTCGCAGGAGCGGCGCACGGAGCTCATCCGGCTGCAGATGCAGGCCTGGGAGGCGGCCGGGATCACCCCGCACACCGTCTGGATCGGCGACCCGATGAGCTGGAACTCCCCTGGGGCCGTGGAGGAGCAGCTCCAGGTCATCCGCGGGGAATGGCCGCAGGTGCACACCTTCCACCTGCACCTGCACGACGGCCGGGGCAGTGCCCTGACGTCGGCCTACGTCGCGCTGAGGGCGCTCTCGTCGGAGCACACGCTGGTGCTGGACACCTCGATCGGTGGGATGGGCGGGTGCCCGTACTGCGGCAACGGGCGCGCCACCAAGATGATCCCCACCGAGGACCTGGTGCACCTGCTCGAGACCGAGGGCATCGACACCGGCATCGACGTTGCGAAGCTCGTCGAGGCGGCGCACCTGGCCGAGGAGGTCGTCGGCCACCCGCTTCACGGCAAGGTCAGCAAGGCCGGACCGCGTCCGAGCCTCGAGGCGCTCTACCCGATGGACATGCCGCTCGTCGAGACCGAGGAACAGGCGCAGCACTTCCGTCTGGGGCCTTCGACGTATGCCGGGTGCCCCAGTCCGTGGAGGCAGCCGATCACCTCGCCCGCGCGGGACGAGATCGACGGGATCCGCCGCGCCGGCCGTCCCGAGGGAGGCGCACGGGAGGACGTGCCATGACAACGACGGAGTCGACGATGCAGAGCCAGATCCCCACCGGGACCGCACCGGGGTCGCTGGTCGGCCTGCGCGTGGTCGAGCTCGGAACGAGCGTTGCCGGGCCCACGACCGGCCAGATCCTCGGTGACCTCGGCGCCCAGGTCATCAAGGTCGAGCGGGTGGGTGCCGGTGACGACACGCGTGGCTGGGCGCCCCCGTACTGGGGGAGCGAGCCGATGGCGTTCCTCGGCCTGAACCGCAACAAGAAGAGCCTGGCACTGGACTTCAAGGACGGCCGCGGCTCGCAGGTGCTCGAACGGCTCCTCGCCGACGCCGACGTCCTGGTCCAGAACCTGCGGCCCGGCGCGCTCGCCAAGGCCGGCTTCGACGCCGAGCGTCTGCGCGAGCTCAACCCCCGTCTGGTCTACTGCGAGATGAGTGGCTTCGGCTCTGTTGGCCCGAGAGCCAGCGAGCCGGCGTACGACCCTCTGCTGCAGGCGTATTCAGGCATCGTCAGCATGCTGGACACGGGCGATGGGCCGCCCATGCGGGTGCCGCTGTCGATCCTCGACAAGGGCACGGGCATGTGGGCCGTCATCGGCATCCTCGACGCCCTGCGCCGTCGGGACCAGTCGGGGGAGGGGAGCCACGTGCAGGTGTCGCTGCTGCAGACGGCGGTTTCCTGGGTCGACCAGAAGGTCATGGGTTCCAGGGCCGGCAACCCGGCACCGCGCAACCTCGGGTCGGGCCACGCAGGTGTCGTCCCCTACGGCGCGTTCCCCGTCGCGGACGGTCACGTCTTCATCTCGGCGGGCAACCAGACCCTGTGGACGCGCCTCGTCGGGGCCCTCGGGGCGCCGGAGCTGCTGGAGCGACCGGGCTTCGGGTCCAACCCGGAGCGCGCGGAACACCGGGCCGAGGTCAACGAGGCAGTCTCCGCAGCGACGCGTGCCTTCACGGCCGAGGATCTGCTGGAACGCCTTGCGGCGGCGGGCGTCCCGAGCGCCCCCGTGCGGCCGGTGCACGAGGTGGCCGACGACCCGCAGGTGCGTGCCGTGGGTCTCGTGACGCCGTTGCCGCACCCCAACGTGCCCGAGCTCGAGGTCGTGCACCTGCCGGTGACCTTCGACGGGGCGTACCTGCCGCACCAGTGCCCTCCGCCGGAGCTCGGGCAGCACAGCGCCGAGGTGCTCCGGGACCTCGGCTTCAACGACGACGAGATCGACGGGATGCTGGCTGACGGCGTGGTCGGGTGTGCGGAGGCAGCCGTGGGGTCGCCCGCATGAGCTCGCCGCTGCTGTGCGAGAGCCACTGGTCGGGGCGCTACTTCAGCGACGGCTGGCAGCCCGGCGTGTCCCAGGGGCCCGTCATCGAGAAGGCGACCGGGAACCAGCTGGAGACGGTCGGGCTCGCGGACGCGTCCGCCGTGGAGCGCGCCGTCGACGTGGCGGCGGCCGCGCAGCCGGGATGGGCGGCGCGCGGCTACGACACACGCGCCGCGGTGCTGCGCCGTGCCGGACTGCTCTTCGAGCAGCATGCGGACGAGGCGGCTGAGTGGACGGCGCGGGAGTCGGGGGCGCCACTGGCCATGGCCCACCGTGCTCAGGCCGTCGCGGCGCAGGAGTGCTTCGAGGCGGCCGGACTGGCGAGTGCACCGTACGGCGAGCTCCTGCGCTCGACCGCTCCCCGCCTCTCGTTGGCGCGCCGGAGGCCGGTGGGCGTCGTGGGCGTCATCGCACCCTTCAACGCGCCGCTGCTGCTCGCGATCCGGGCGGTCGCTCCGGCGCTCGCCCTGGGCAACGCCGTCGTGCTGAAGCCCGATCCGCGGACCGCGGTCAGCGGTGGCGTGCTCATCGCCCGGGTGTTCGAGGAGGCCGGGCTGCCCGCGGGTCTGCTGCACGTGCTCCCCGGTGGTGCAGACGTCGGCCAGGCCGTGGTGGCCCACCCTCGAGTGCCGGTCATCTCCTTCACGGGGTCGACGCCGGCCGGCCGAGCTATCGCGCGCGCCTGCGCCGACCAGCTCAAGCGCGTTCACCTCGAGCTCGGTGGCAACTCCGCCCTCGTCGTCATGGCCGACGCGGACGTGCGGAGGGCGGCCGCGGCCGGTGCCTTCGGGTCATTCCGCCACGCCGGCCAGATCTGCATGGCGAGCGGACGGCACCTCGTCCACGAGTCCGTCGTGGACGACTACCTCACCGAGCTGACGCGCATCGCCACGTCGACGAGGGTCGGCGACCCGCTCGGCGCGGGCGTCGGCTACGGCCCGCTCATCGACGCGGGTCAGCGCGACCGCGTCCACGGCCTCGTGACCCAGTCGGTGGACGCCGGCGCGTCGCTGCTCGCCGGCGGAACGTTCGACGGCCTGTTCTACCGGCCCACGGTGCTTTCCCAGGTCCCCGTCGAGGCGCCCGCCTACGCGCAGGAGGTGTTCGGTCCGGTGGCGCCGGTGGTCTCCTTCGCCGACGCGGACGAGGCCGCCGCTCTCGCCGCCGACTCCTCCTACGGGCTCTCGCTCGGCATCATCACGCGCGACGTCATGGGAGCGCTCGAGCTGGCCGACCGGGTGCCGACCGGGTCGGTGCACGTCAACGACCAGACGATCAACGACGAGCCCACCGCTCCGTTCGGTGGTGTCGGCGAGTCGGGCCTGGGGGCACGCCACGGCGGCCACCAGGCCAATCTCGAGGCGTTCACCGAGATGCAGTGGGTCACCGTGCGGCGCGAGGCGCCCGTCTATCCCGCCTGAAGGCTGCTCGACCGAAAGGACGACCCATGAGCGACGACATCCTCCTCGTCGAGGACCGGGGCCACGTGCGCTACCTCACCCTCAACCGGCCCGAGGTGCGCAACGCCCTGAACCGCGATCTCAACGACCGTCTCGTCGACGCCGTCATCGAGGCCGACCACACCCCCGAGGTCTATGCCATCGCCATCACCGGCGCCGGTTCGGCGTTCTGCTCCGGCGCGGACCTCAAGGACGCGCGGGACCTCGCGGCGGCGGGCAAGCCGTTCTACGGGCCGCTCCACAACAACCGCCGCAGCCTCATGGAGGTGATGATCGACTCGCGCAAACCGACGCTCGCGATCATCAACGGGCCCGCGATGGCGGGCGGCTTCGAGCTGGCGCTCTCGTGCGACATGCGGATCGCCGCCGAGGACAGCGTCTTCGGGGTTCCCGAGGCCAAGCGGGGCCGCGGAGCGCACTTCGCCTCGGTGCTGCTGCCGACCACGGTCCCCCCGGGCATCGCGATGGAGTGGCTCTACACCGGTCGGCGGATCGCCGCCACAGAGCTTGAGCGGTGGGGACTGCTCAACCGGCTGGTGCCGGCCGACCAGCTGCAGAGGGCAGCCAAGCAGCTGCTGGACGATGTCGTCGCCTCGGCGCCGCTCTCCCTCCAGCGACTCAAGCTGACCTATCGCAAGACGGCAGGCATGTCACCCCACGCAGCGATCCGGTTGGACACCGGCCCGGACGTGTACCTCTCCGAGGACCAGAAGGAGGGCGCGCGCGCGTTCCTCGAGCGGCGAGAGCCACGGTGGCAGGGCCGGTGAGTAGCCCGAGGCGCCACCAACCGGGCCGAGACCGAGTGACCTCAGTGCGGTGGCCTACGGGCGGGCCGCAGTCACGGACCGTCCTATGACTGAACTCGAGCAGCGAGCGGAGCTCCCGGCCCGAGGACTGCGCCACTCCCTTCGGGCCTTCCGGCACCGCGACTACGCCGTCTTCTGGATGGGTGCGATCACCTCCAACACGGGCGGGTGGCTCTCCAACTTGACCGTGCCCTTCGTCGTCTACCAAGTGACCCACAGCGCTTTGTGGGTGGGGCTCGTGAGTGTCTTCCAGTTCGTGCCGAACATCGCCCTCGGGCCGTGGGGTGGTGTGCTGGCAGATCGGCACGATCGGCGCCGGGTCCTGCTCGTCACCCAGTCCGGGATGGCGCTCAGCGCCCTGCTTCTGTGGCTCGTGTGGATTGCGGGCGTGCGCGAGCCGCTCGTCGTGATGGCACTTGTCGGGGTGGCCGGGATCTTCCAGGGCATCAACATGCCCAGCTGGCAGTCGTTCGTCAACGACCTCGTCCCGCGCTCCGACCTCGACTCTGCCGTCGCCCTGAACTCCCTCCAGTTCAACGCCGCCCGGTCGTTGGGACCGGCGGTCGCCGGACTGATCCTGGCGACCATCGGGCCGGGACCGGCTCTCCTGCTCAACGCCCTGTCCTTCGTCGCCGTGCTGCTCGCCCTGGCAGCAGTCAGGGTACGCAACCGCCCGCGGACGACGGACCCCGCGCCGGTGTGGCGTCAGTTCGCGACGGCTGTCGGCTACATCCGCGGGCAGCCCGGAATCCAGATGGGCCTGCTCGTCGCGGTCGCGGTCGGTCTGCTCGTGAACCCGATCTTCCAGTTCACCGTCGTCTTCGCCGGCAGCGTCTTCCATGTCGGTCCCTGGACCTTGGGGTTGCTGAATGCCGCCCTTGGTGTCGGTGCGCTGGTCGCCGCGCCGGTGCTCGCCGGCTGGAGCCACATCCTCCCCCGGTCGCTGCTCACGCAGGTCGGCCTGATCGGACAGGCGGTGGGGCTCGCTGGATTCGCGCTCTCCCCGTCACCCGGCTGGGCGGCGACAGCCCTGCTCATCGTCGGCTGGGCGCTGCTGCTCACCATCTCGGCAACCAACACGGCGGTACAGATCATCGTGGCCGACCGACTCCGCGGCCGGGTGCTCGCGGTTCGGATCATGGCCTACACGGGGTGCTTCCCGGTGGGTGGTCTGGCCCAGGGCGCCCTCGCCGATGCTTTCGGTCCGCGCGCCACGGTGCTCGGTGCAGGGATCGTGCTCCTCGCCCTGGCCGGGGTGCTGTCATCGTGGCGCGGGCGCCTGCGGATGCAGCGTCTGGACGATCCCCACGACGACCTGCTGCCCAGCATGGGCCGCAGCTGAGCGCCGCTGTGGCGCAGCGACAAGCGTTCCACCCTGCGGCACCAGTCGGTGGCGCGTGACGACGGCCGACGCGCACGATGGCACCCATCTACCCGGGAGGTCCACATGAACGTCACATCCGAGCCACCCACCACGCTGGCGCCCTCCACCGCGATCGACCGTGCGGTCGAACGTCTGGAGACCGCCTCACGCACCGGCACGCCCTGTGCACCGGTGCGTGACCTTCTCGGTGAGGACGACCTCGAGAGCGCCTACGAGGTCCAGCGACGCCTGGCGCACCGGCGGTCCCTCGCAGGCCGCCGTGTCGTCGGGCGCAAGATCGGCCTCACTTCGCCGGCGGTGCAGCAGCAGTTGGGCGTCGACCGGCCAGACTTCGGCATTCTCCTCGACGACATGGACGTGTCGGCACTGGCAGCGGTCCCGATGAGCGGACTGCTGCAGCCGAAGGTGGAGGCCGAGGTCGCGTTCGTGCTCGGTGCCGACCTCGACGTTCCCGATCTCGACGCCGCCGACGTCCGCGCGGCCGTCGACTACGCGGTGGCCGCCCTGGAGATCGTCGACAGCCGGGTGGCTGGCTGGGACATCACCATCACCGACACCATCGCCGACAACGGGTCGAGCGCCCTGTTCGTGCTGGGGACCGACCGCCTCACTCTCGAGGACTTCGAGCCCGTCTCGGTCAGCATGCAGATGCATGCCGACGGCGCCCTGGTCTCAGAGGGCAGCGGGGCCGCGTGCCTCGGCGACCCGCTCAACGCGCTGCTGTGGCTCGCCCGTACGGCGCAGGACGTCGGCGACCCGCTCCGTGCCGGGCAGGTCGTGCTGTCCGGGGCCCTGGGCCCCATGCACCCGGTGACCCCGGGCACCACGGTCCGTGCCGACATCACCGGCCTCGGCTCCGTGACGGTCTCCTTCGCCCCAGCCGAACACTCTGCCCTCGAGGAGCGCTCATGACCAAGACCAAGGTGGCCATCATCGGTCCCGGCAACATCGGAACCGACCTGATGTTCAAGGTGATCCGACTGTCCAGCACCCTCGAGGTGGCAGCGATGGTCGGCATCGACCCGGCCTCCGACGGGCTGCGCCGCGCCGCGAGCCTGGGCATCCCGACGACCCACGAGGGCGTCGACGGGCTCATCGCCCTCGACGGCTTCGACGAGATCGACATCGTCTTCGACGCCACCTCCGCGAAGGCCCACGTCGCCAACGCCACCAAGCTTGCGGCACACGGCAAGAAGCTCGTCGACCTGACCCCAGCGGCGATCGGCCCGTACGTCGTGCCGCCCGTCAACCTCGACCGGTACCTCGAAGACGACGGTGCCGGCATCGAGAACGTCAACATGGTCACCTGCGGCGGCCAGGCCACGATCCCGGTCGTGGCAGCCATCTCCCGGGTGACGACCGTCCCCTACGCCGAGATCGTCGCCTCCATCGCGTCGAAGTCGGCCGGGCCCGGCACGCGGGCCAACATCGACGAGTTCACCGAGACGACGACAGCCGGGATCGAGAAGGTCGGCGGCGCCCTGCGCGGCAAGGCGATCATCATCCTCAACCCGGCCGAGCCACCCCTGATCATGCGCGACACGGTGTTCGCCCTCATCAGCGAGGACGACGAGCAGACGCACGAGGCGATCCGCGCCTCCGTCGACGAGATGGTCGCGAAGGTGCAGCAGTACGTCCCCGGCTACCGGCTCAAGCAGCAGGTGCAGTTCACGCCCATCGCGCCCGACGAGCCGGTGCGCACCCTGCTACCCAAGGGCGCTCCCGCGGTGACGACGAAGGTGAGCGTCTTCCTCGAAGTCGAGGGCATGGCGATGTACCTGCCCGCGTACGCCGGCAACCTCGACATCATGACCTCCGCCGCCATGCGCGTGGCCGAGAGCATCGCCGAGCGCGCGCGCCCGCGCGCCGGTTCGGCGGTGACCGCGTGAGCACCTCGACGGCCGACACCGACGTCGTCGCCCCCACCCCAGGAGACCCCACCGTGACCCGCCCGAGCACCGAGACCCACCTGCTCTACGTCCAGGACGTCACCTTGCGCGACGGGATGCACGCCGTACGGCACCGGATCAGCCCGAAGGACGTCGGCCGGATCGTCGCCGCACTCGACGCGGCCGGCGTCGACGCCATCGAGGTGGCGCACGGCGACGGGCTCGCGGGCGGCAGCCTCAACTACGGCCCCGGCTCGCACAGCGACTGGGCGTGGATCGAGGCGGCAGCCGAGAACATCAGGCAGGCCACCCTGACGACGCTGCTGCTGCCCGGCATCGGCACCATCACCGAGCTGGAGGACGCGTACTCCCTCGGTGTCCGGTCGGTCCGCGTCGCCACGCACTGCACCGAGGCGGACGTCTCGGCCCAGCACATCAGCAAGGCGCGCGAGCTCGGAATGGACGTCTCCGGCTTCCTCATGATGAGCCACCTGAGCGACGCTGCGGAGCTGGCCACCCAGGCCAGGCTCATGGAGTCCTACGGCGCACACTGCGTGTACGTGACCGACTCCGGCGGCCGCCTGACCATGAATGGTGTGCGGGAGCGCGTGCGGGCCTACCGCGACGTGCTCGACCCGCAGACCCAGATCGGCATCCACGCCCACCAGAACCTGTCGCTCGCCGTGGCCAACTCGGTGGTCGCGGTCGAGGAGGGCGTCGTGCGCGTCGACGCCTCGCTCGCTGGCCACGGAGCGGGAGCGGGCAACTGCCCCATCGAGCCGTTCGTCGCCGTGGCCGACCTCAACGGGTGGAAGCACCGCTGCGACCTCTTCGCCCTGCAGGACGCCGCCGACGACCTCGTGCGGCCCCTGCAGGACCGACCCGTCCAGGTCGACCGGGAGACGCTGACCCTCGGTTACGCGGGGGTCTACTCCAGCTTCCTGCGCCATGCCGAGGCTGCGTCGCAGCGCTACGGCATCGACGTGCGCTCGATCCTGCTCGAGGTCGGGCGACGCAAGCTCGTCGGCGGCCAGGAGGACATGATCGTCGACATCGCGCTCGACCTGGTGGGTGCCCAGCAGCGCGCTGGCTGACACCTCCACCTGACGGCTGAGGCCGGCGTCCGCGGAGCGCGGCGCTGAGGACCCTATCGATCCTCGGCTGACGGCGGGGGCGAGTCAGCGCGGCTGCTTAATAGCCGCTGCCCCCACCACCACCGCCACCGCCACCGCCACCGCCGAAGACGATCGCGAGAACGACCACCACGACAGCCACTGCGACAAGTCCTGCGATCACCCATCGCTTGGGTAGCACCCTGACCATCCCTTCCATCGGGCGCCAATCCTTCAGGGTCGGCCACACACATCACGACGCACCGCGCCGATGCATGGTTCAAGCGTGCGACGGGACATCGCCCGCTCGACCTGGCGACGGACTCCGTCTGGAAGGTCCGTGAGGCCCCAGGAGGCTGCGTCCGGTGACCAGCGAGCGCCCGGGCTCTCAGCGCGGCGATACCGAAGCGCGGCGAGGGTCGTACGGCCGCTTGGCCAGGGTGGGGTCGTACCCGGAGGCTCAGCGCCTCACCCTGGGCGGCTAGACAGGGGGACGTCGCGGATGCCAGTACGTTGAGCGCATGGCATCGCAGCTCATCACGACTTTGGTTGACGACATCGATGGCAGTGATGCCGCCGAGACGGTCAGCTTCTCGCTGGACGGCGTGGACTACGCCATCGACTTGAGCACCGTCAACGCTGCGGCACTGCGCCGAGCCATCGCGTCCTGGGCCTCGGCTGGTCGCCGTATGGGGGGAGCCCCGACGTCGCGCCGTGTTCTCAAGCCGGTGGGGGACTCCCGCGGTGCCTTGATCCGTGCGTGGGCCGCGAGGGAAGGTCTTGCCGTGCCGGCTCGCGGACGCATCCCGAGGGACCTGCAGCGCCAGTACGACGCCGCGCACTGACGCAAGGGCGGCCGGCCCGCCGGCATCCGGAAGCCAGCGACACGCTCGGACATCGGAGCCGCAGCCAGAACTCCTGACTGCTCGGGCCGCCGGTCGGCGGCCGTGGGCGAGCCTCGCGTCGAAGCACCCCGACCGGGTGTCTCGGAGCGTCGCTGCGCGGCGGGCCTCGAGACGCCGACCGCGCTGTTCGGATGACACGCGCGCGATCGATTGGTCTTCAGACGGAGCGTTATCGAGGCGCACGTTCGACCGTCTCGTCGTCGCTGCTCTTCATGTTGTCGAGATGCAGCGGAGGACGAGGAGCCCACGCGGGGAACCCTGCCGAGTCGGTCGACTTGTGAGCCTTCAGATCTCCCAGTAGCCGAGCAGATCGGTGTCATCGCCCGCAGGATTGGGGCCGTAGATCGCGATCATCCGCGCATGGACAGGCGCCCAGTAGCGCCCGACCTGTCCTGGCGGGACGATGACGGTGTCCCCGGCGGAGGCGACGACAGTCGCTCCGCCGGACTCGACGTGCAGCTCGCCCTCCAGCACGACGTTCGTCTCCGAATGAGGATGACGATCCGACCAGCCTGCCGCCGTCAGCTCCCACTCGGACAGCGCCATGTCCGTCCATCCCTCGCTGTGGGGCGGCAGGATCCACCGAGTACGCATCCGGGGTCGATCGGCCTGCGCCTGCAGTCCCGGGGCGCCGCTGATCACCCGCGGGGTGCTCGAGTCTCGCGCGGGTTGCCCCGCCGGTTCCTGGCTCTTCGTCACGCGACGAGACTACGGCGAAGACTCTGAGAAGCGATGGGTGCACGTCCCGGGTGTCCTTCGGCGTCCGGGACATCTGTGGCCCCCGTCGCCGCCACCGACAACGAAGATCGAGGCGCCCCGCTCATCGGAACGACCGCGCGAAGCGCGGCATGGAAAGGCGTTCTGCGCGGCGGGGCCCTGCGTGGCGAACGCCCTCCTGGCGGCGTTGGACTGGGCCGCCGACCGGGCCTACGCGAAGGGGTTCGCTGGGGTGACGGTGGCGTGGGAGCCGACCGGGCACCGGTGGATGGTCCTGGCGCAGCTCGCTGCGGAGCGCGGGATCGGGTTCGTGTGCGTACAGCCGGCCGCGTCCTCATGGGCCCACGCTGATGAGCGGACGGTGTCGTTCAAAGCCCTATGGCCCCATCTGGGCCGAAGGGTAGCCCGTTCCACCGTTCGGACCCGGGCGAGCGGTCGACCGGCCTAACGTTGACAGGAGGGGTGGTCGTATCGACCCCGCACGCTCTGGTGAGGAGTGACCATGACCCGCCCTCTCCTGCTTGTCGTCGATCCCGACCTTGATGCTCTCGCCCGCACGGAGGCCGAGCTGGCCCGGCGTTTCAGCGCGGACTTCCGGATCCGCGGTGAGTCCGACAGTGCAGTCGCCTCAGAGCAGCTCGAGCTCGCCGCCGCGCGCGGGGATCCCGTCGCGCTGGTCCTCGCCGATCCGTGGCTGCCCGGGCTCACAGGTGCCGAGCTGCTCCGCTCGGTGCGCACCCTCCACCCGAATGCCGCGAGGGCCTTCCTTGTCCCCTGGGGGGCGTGGGCCGACGGACGCACCGCGGACGCCATCCTGCGTGGCATGTCGATGGGTGACATCGACTACTACGTGCTCGAGCCGTGGACCTCCCCCGACGAGCTGTTCTGCCGCACCGTCTCGGAGTTCGTGCAGGCGTGGTCGCGCACCGTCGAGAACCGCCGGCGCGAGGTCGTGGTCGTCGGCGCAGCCCGTGACCCGCGCGGGCACGCCGTGCGCACTCTCCTGACGCGAAACGGCATACCCCACGCATACCTCGATCGCGGAACGCCGGAGGCGGTCGCGGTCCTCGAGTCGGTGGCAGCGCCGCGGCCCGCGGACCCGGAGGGACCCCTCGTCATCTGGTTCGCGGCGCTCGGCGGGCGGGTGCTGCTCGACCCGACGGACGTCGAGATCTGCCAGGCCTGGGGCATCGGCACCGACTTCACCTGGCCGGACGGGGTCGAGCTTCGCGAGTTCGATGTGCTCGTGGTCGGTGCCGGGCCCGCTGGCCTGGCGGCCGCCGTCTACGGCTCGTCCGAGGGACTGTCGGTCCTCTGCGTCGAGGAGCTGGCGCTCGGCGGGCAGGCGGGGACGAGCTCGCTCATCCGCAACTACCTCGGCTTCTCGCGGGGCCTCTCCGGCGCAGAGCTGGCCCAGCGGGGCTTCCAGCAGGCGTGGGTCTTCGGCGCAAGGTTCGTCCTGACCAGGCGGGTCACCGCGATCGAGCCGCTCGGCGACGGAGCGGGCTTCCTCGTGACAGTCTCCGACGTCGGTCAGGTGCGCACCCGGGCGGTGCTCCTCGCCACGGGGGTCGCCTACCGCCGGCTGGGGGTTCCCTCGCTCGAGGCCCTCACCGGGTCCGGCGTCTACTACGGCGCCAACGTCTCGGTGGCGCACGGCCTTGCCGGCGCGCACGCCGTCATCGTCGGCGGTGGCAACTCGGCCGGCCAGGCGGCCCTGCACCTGCAGCGGTATGCCGCGGACGTGACCATCGTGATCCGCACTCCGGACCTGTCCGCGACGATGTCGCGCTACCTCATCGACGAGATCGAGGCCTCCGACACCATCTCGGTCGTCGGCAACGCCGAGGTGGTCGGCGGGGGCGGCGACGGGTGGCTGTCCGAGGTGGTCGTGGCCGACCGGACGACGTTCGAGCAGCGGGCGCTGCCGGCCGACGGCCTCTTCGTCATGATCGGGGCGGAGCCGCACACCGCGTGGCTCCCGGACGCCGTCGTGCGCGACCGCTGGGGGTTCGTCGTCACCGGCGCCGACCTCCGCGAGTCCGGAGCCTGGAGCCTGGAGCGACCCGCAGGGGCCCACGAGACGTCGGTGCCCGGCCTGTTCGCGGTGGGCGACACTCGGGCCGGATCGGTCAAGCGGGTCGCCTCGGCTGTCGGCGAGGGGTCGGTCGTGGTGTCCGAGGTCCACCAGTACCTCGCGCTCCTCGACGCCGGGCGCCGCCCCGAGTCTTCGAGCGGCGCGGTCCGGGCGAGAGCGACGAGCACAAAGAGCACGGAGAGCACGAAGAGCACGCAGAGCACGGAGAGCACGCAGAGCACGCAGAGCACGGAGAGCACGGAGAGCACGGAGAGCACGGAGAGCACGGGAGCCGCCGGTCGCCATGGCTGAGCAGCCGTCCGCCGGACCGGCCGCGAGCACCACGGCGCCGCCGGATGGTCATGCCCGGGCGGGGGCCGCGCGTCGCCTCGCCGTGGGAGCGGCCGCGCTCGCCCTGCCGCTGGCCGGTCTCGTCGTGCTCCGGCTCTCAAGCGGCCTCGACCTGCAGTGGCAGCACGACACGACCCACTTCTGGATCGTCTTCGGCGCCGCTCTGCTCAGCGCGGTGACGGCATACGGCACGGGGGCAGCGGCCGCCCGACGCGGCGACCTGCGCGTCATGTACGTCTCGCTCGCCTTCCTCTCGGCTGCAGGCTTCCTCGGCCTCCACGCCCTCGCCACCCCGCACGTGCTGCTCGACATCCCGTCCGTCGGCTTCAACGTGTCGACGCCGACCGGCATCGCGCTGGGCTCGCTGTTCGCCGTCGCGTCCGTGCGTGAGGTCGCCGCGGACGAGGCGGCCGCCGCGATGCGCCGGGCCCGCCGGCTCCGGATCGCGCTCCTGGTCGTCATGGCGGCCTGGGGCGTCGCCTCGCTCCTTCGGTTGCCGCCGTTCGACGTCGGCCCCGGTCCCGAGCACGGCTCGGGACCGCTGGTCATCGCAACGGTGGTCGCAGTCGTCCTCTACGCTGTGGCGACGGTGACGTACGGGCGGCTCTGGTGGCGGCGTGGTGGCCTGCTGCCGGCGGCCATGGCCTCCGCGATGGCGCTGCTGGCCGAGGCGATGGTCGCCGTCGCGGTCGCGCCCAACTGGCACCTGTCGTGGTGGGAGTGGCACCTGCTCCTGCTCGCGGCCTTCGCCCTCGTGGCATGGGGCGCGCAGCAGTCCTGGCACGAGGAGCGGTGGGCCGACCTCTACACCGCCGACACGCTCGCCGGGCACCGGGAGATGTCGATCCTCTTCGCCGACCTCAAGGGCTTCACGACCTTCTCGGAGACGCACGACGCCGCCGTGGTCACCGAGATGCTCAACGCGTACTTCACCGTCGCGATCCCGGCCGTGGTGAAGCGGCACGGGGGCACGGTCGACCGGCTCATCGGAGACGCCATCATGGCAACGTTCAACCGGCTCGGTGACCAGCCGGACCACGCCCGTCGCGCGGCGCTGGCCGGCCTGGACCTGCAGACCGAGACCTCCCGGATCGCCGATGCGCACCCGGGCTGGCCGCGGTTTCGGGTGGGCATCAACTCCGGTGAGGTGGTGGTCAGCGTGCTCGGCAGCGAGGGTGGACGCACGGCCACCGTCATCGGGGACGCCGTCAACGTCGCCTCCCGCATCGAGGGCCAGGCGCCCGTGGGACGCGTGGCCGTCACCGTCAGCACCCTGGACGCCCTGCCGGGTGCGGTCACGCAGCCGCTCGGTGCCCTCACGCTGAAGGGCAAGGACGAGTCCGTCGAGGCCTTCGTGCTCGTGTCGCTTCCCGACCACACGACGTCCGCGCCCTGACACGGTCGGCCGAGCCCCGCTCGTCCGTGCGGTTGAGCGGCATGCTGCGCGCTGGGGTCGCCGGCCTGCGGCGGGCGGCTCGAGCGTGGGCGGCGGTGCCGGACCGGTCGGCGGATGCCGGGGCGAAAGGGCGGACCTCGTCGTCACTCCGGGCCGTTCATCAGCCCGGGTCCGGACCATCTCCCTCGGCGAGCGCGAGCAGCAGGTCCTCCACCGAGGCCTTGCGCCCGGTCTGGATCTCGCGCGCCCAGTCCTCGGCGGAGATGAGTCCCCGCGCTGCGGCCCAGGCCTCGGCCCGCTCCTCCTCCTGGAAGGGGTTGGGCAGCGACAAGCGGTGCCTCATGGCTTCCTCGGCGCCGATCAGGTGCGCAGCGCGCACGGGATTCGCGAGCGCGACGAGGATACGGTCCCGGAAGGCAGCTCCCGCACGGCGGCCTCCTTTCCCACCGTTCCGAGCGTGAGTGCTGGGATTGCGGCTCGTCAAGGACGTCGTGGCGCTTCCACAGGTGTGCCGGTGCGAGTTGACGCCAGCGCTGCCGCCCCGTCTCGAGGGCGCGTAGACCTTGCGCGCCAAGGGGGCGGCGCCCGCCTTCGCGGTGCGCTGGCCGACCGCCGTAAGACGTGCTCACCACGACCGTTGCCTGCCAGCGTTCGGGCATCGAGCCGAGGGCCCGGCCAATCCCGTCATGGAAGGGCACAGCCGGGCCGAGCCCCGGCACCGCCATCAGCGGCTACGGTCGAGGACGCCCACCTGGGCGGGAGTCGCCAGTGTGACGGGCGACTCCGCCACGGCGATGCTGCGCCAAGCGCTCCAGCGTTCCACGACCCTCAGCCGACCCTGTCCGACAGGGAGCCGGCCGCCTGGTCGACTCAGTGGGCTTCAAGAGGGGTGGTAGGGAATCCCTTGGCAACGAGCCAGATACCCAGGGCCAGCTCCCAGAGGGCCACGGGCAGTGCAGCCAGGACGGCGAGCGGGGACTGTGGGCCGTAGGCGCCCCAGAGGATTGCGGCATCGGAGGCCAGCAGCAGCGGGGCGCCGAGCAGGCCGAGCAGGGGGATGCCGCGTGGCACGAGGCGCGCCCGGTACAGCACCGACCCGAGGCACAGCGCGCTGAAGGCGGGCATGAGGCTCTGGCTGAGCAGGAAGGCCTGGTGGTAG
>NZ_JBNDHY010000011.1:0-47879 GCF_056755315.1 Monashia sp. HAY1-2A | reverse complement strand
CCGACGTGCCGAGCTCGAGGATCGGGAAGAGGTCGGTCAGGTAGTCGCGCAGGACGTTGCCGGTGACCGAGATGGTGTCCTCGCCCTTGCGGATGCGCTCGAGCGAGTAGGCGATGGCCTCGGCCGGCGCCATGATCTCGATGGTCAGGCCCTCGGTTTCGTGCTCGCCGAGGTACTCCTTGACCTTGGTGATGAGGTTGGCGTCGTGCGCGCGGTCGGCGTCGAGCCAGAACACGGCGGGCGTGCCGGTCGCGCGGGCGCGGTTGACCGCGAGCTTGACCCAGTCACGGATCGGCACGTCCTTGGTCTGGCAGGCGCGCCAGATGTCACCGGCCGAGACGCTGTGCTCGAGCAGGGTCGCGCCCGAGCCGTCGACGACGCGCACGGTGCCGGCCTCGGCGATCTCGAAGGTCTTGTCGTGGCTGCCGTACTCCTCGGCCTTCTGCGCCATGAGGCCGACGTTGGGGACCGAGCCCATCGTCGCCGGGTCGAAGGCGCCGTTGGCGCGGCAGTCGTCGAGGACGACCTGGTAGATCGGCGCGTAGGAGCTGTCCGGGAGGACGGCCAGGGTGTCCTGCTCGTTGCCCGCGGCGTTCCACATGTGACCGGAGGTGCGGATCATCGCCGGCATCGACGCGTCGACGATGACGTCGCTCGGCACGTGCAGGTTGGTGATGCCGCGGTTGCTGTCGACCATCGCGAGGTCCGGGCCCTGGGCGAGGCCGGCCCGGACGGCGTCCTGGACGGCGGCGCGCTGGTCGGCCGGGAGGGAGTCGATCGCCTTGAGCATCGCCCCGAGGCCGTCGTTCGGCGAGGCGCCGGCGGCCGCGAGCTCGGCGGCGTGCTCGGAGAACAGGGTCGGGAAGAAGGCACGGATGACGTGGCCGAAGATGATCGGGTCGGAGACCTTCATCATCGTCGCCTTGAGGTGCACCGAGAAGAGGACGCCCTCCTCCTTGGCGCGTGCGACCTGGGCGGCGAGGAAGCGCTCGAGCGCGGCGACGTCCATGTACGTGGCGTCGACGACCTCGCCGGCCAGCACCGGGAAGTCCGGCTTGAGGACGGTGACGGTCCCGTCGGCGGCGACGTGCTCGATGCGGATGGTGCCGTCGGCGTCGACGACGACGGACTTCTCGTTGTGGCGGAAGTCGCCGGCGTCCATCGTCGCGACGTTCGTCTTCGAGTCGGCGCTCCAGGCGCCCATCGAGTGCGGGTGCCTGCGCGCGTAGCTCTTGACCGACGCCGGAGCGCGACGGTCCGAGTTACCCTCGCGCAGAACGGGGTTCACGGCCGATCCCTTGACCTTGTCGTAGGCGGCGCGGGCGGCCTTCTCGAGGTCCGTGGTGGGGTTGTCCGGGTAGTCCGGCAGGGCGTAACCCTGCGCCTGCAGCTCGGCGACCGCCGCCTTGAGCTGCGGGATCGATGCCGAGATGTTCGGCAGCTTGATGATGTTGGCCTCGGGTGTCCGGGCGAGCGCGCCGAGCTCGGCCAGCGCGTCGTGCCCGACGCCGGTCGCGGCCTGCTCGGGCGTCAGCACGTCCGGGAAGGAGGCCAGGATGCGGCCCGACAGGGAGATGTCGCGCGTCTCGACGTCGACACCGGCCTGCTTGGCGAAGGCCGAGACGATGGGCAGCAGCGAGGCCGTGGCGAGCGCGGGGGCCTCGTCGGTGTGCGTGTAGATGATGGTCGAGTCCAACGCGGGTGCTCCGTTCGGTGTGCTCTGGTCGTGCCGGTGGGCCGTCCGTCCATGGAAACCTGAGCCGGTCCGGCTGAGGCGCTGGGGCCTCGGCGTGGACCGCGACCACCCACCGGCAAGAAATCTTGACATCAAGATATCCGATGCGGCGCGGCCGTGGGGCCGCCGTCCCATCCTGCCGGGGTGGCCTGCGCCACGCCAGACGCCCGCCCCGCCCGACCCTCCTGCCGGGCGGCGTCCGTCGGGGATACCGTCCGCTGACGACGCGCGGTTGCCTCAGGAGTGCGCGGTTCCCGCAGCGGTGCGGCCTGCAGGCCCCACCTCTCGAGGAACCGAGCACTCCTCGGGCGAAGCCGCATCGCGGCGTCCGTGGGCGACACCTAGGCTCGGGCGGGTGAGCGCGAACCGCCCCTACCCGGTCGACCCTGCCACCGACCGCCACCTGACCCACCTCCTGGCGACCGAGCAGCGGACCAAGCGCCTGCCCTCGGTGGCGGCCGGCATCGTCCGTGACGGCGAGCTCGTGTGGTCCCGGGCCGTGGGCACGCTCGACGGACGGCCCGGTGGCAGTCCCGCCGACGCCGACACCCAGTACCGGATGGGCTCGATCACCAAGACGTTCGTCGCGGTCGCCGTTCTGCGTCTGCGCGACGCCGGCCGCCTCGGGCTCGAGGACCGGTTCGAGGACCACGTGCCCGGCACGGCGTTCGGCCACGTGACGATCGCCCAGCTGCTCTCGCACGGGGCCGGGCTGCAGGCCGAGACGAACGGTCGCTGGTGGGAGCGGACCCCCGGCGGCAGCTGGGAGGAGCTCGTCGCCTCCCCCGTACGGCAGCGGTTCGCGCAGGGGCGGCGCTTCCACTACACGAACGTCGGCTATGCGGCCCTCGGCGAGCTCGTGGCCCGCGCCCACGGCACCGCCTGGTTCGAGGTGGTCCGGCGCGACCTGCTCGAGCCGCTCGGGATGGACCGCACGACGAGCCGCCCGACCGGAAAGGCGGCGCAGGGACTGGCGGTGCACCCGTTCGCCGACGTCCTGCTGCCCGAGCCGGAGCACGACGCCGGCGCCATGGCTCCCGCCGGGCAGCTGTGGTCGACGACGCGCGACCTCGCGCGCTGGGCCGCCTTCCTCGCCGGTGACACCGGGGACGTCCTGTCCGGTGACACCCTGGCCGAGATGTGCGAGCCGCGGACGCTCAACGACCTGCCCGGCCAGGCGTGGACGGCGGCCCACGGCCTCGGCTGGCAGGTCTGGAACGTCGACGGCGTCCGGTACGCCGGCCACGGCGGTTCGATGCCCGGCTTCCTCGCCGGCCTGCGGGTGCGCCTCGACTCCGGCGACGGGGTCGTCGTCACGGCGAACGCCACCACCGGCCTCGGGCCGTTGGGACCCGCGCTCCTCGACGCGTTCGTCGAGCGCGAGCCGAAGCCGGTGCAGCCGTGGCACGCCGACCCGACAGGGCCCGCCTCGGAGCACGCGCGCCACGCCGAGCTCGGGGGCATCTGGCACTGGGGCCCTGCCGTCGCGACGGCCCGGCTCGACGGGGAGCACCTCGTCCTCGGCGAGCCGGGTCAGGCGCGCGGCTCACGCTTCGCCCGCGCCGCGGCCGACGGGCCCGACGCATGGGTGGGCCTCGACGGCTACTACACGGGCGAGCCGCTGCGCGTCGTGCGTCGGCCCGACGGCACGGTGTCCCACCTCGACCTCGCCTCGTTCCGCTTCACCCGGACGCCGTACGACCCCTTCGGCGACGTGCCGGGCGGTGTCGACGAGGGCGGCTGGCGCTGATGTCGCCCCCGGACGTGCCACCATCCGACCTGTCGCCGCCCGACCTGTCGCGGCTCGTCTGGCCCCGGCGCACCGAGCGTCTCGTCCTGCGGCCGCTGCGTCTGGAGGACGTCGATCCGATCCACGCCTTCCGCAGCCTGCCCGAGGTCGTCGTGCACCTGAGCCACGACGTCCTCAGCCCGGACGAGGTGCGCGAGCGGGTCCTCACCCGGATGGCCGGTGGGCGCCCCGACGCCCTCGAACCGACGCTGGGCCTCGCCGTCGAGGAGCAGGCCACCGGGCGCGTCGTCGGTGACGTCATGCTCCGCCTCGAGCCCTCCCACTCCATCTCGCGCACGCCTTCCCCGGCCTGGGAGGGCACCATCGGCTACGCCCTGCACCCGGACGTCCACGGTCGCGGGTTCGCCACCGAAGCCGCGGCCGAGCTGCTGCGGATCGGGTTCGTCGACCTCGGGCTGCGCCGCATCACCGCCGACGCGTACGCCGAGAACGTCGCCTCCAACCGTGTGCTCCGTCGGATCGGCATGCGCCACGAGGCGACGATCCGGGCCAGGTCGCTCGGCAAGGACGGCACGTGGCTCGACGACAACCTCTGGGCCGTCCTCCGAGAGGAGTGGCCCGGCCTCCCGGAGCCGACGAACAACGCGCCCGGGCTCGACCCCTGACGCGGCGTCCGCCGGTCGACGGCACGCGGGAAGGCGGAGCGGAGGCGGCGAGGCCCCGATGCGGCGATCTCAGTGGGCGCCGTGGTGCTCGGCCCGTCGGGGCAGGAGGAAGACGAGCAGCCAGCCGACGGCGACCATCGCGAGCGCGACCCACAGCGAGGACTGCGTCGCCGCCGTGAACCGTTCGGAGGTCGAGCCCTTCGTGGGGTCCTCGATGCCGCTGAAGAAGACCGTGCCCAGCACCGCGATGCCGAGCGCGCCGCCGATCTGCTGCACCGCCGTCAGGGTGCCCGACGCCGAACCGGACTCCTCCGGCGAGACCCCCGCGAGCACGATGTCGAAGAACGGCGCCATGAGCATGCCCATGCCGGTTCCCATGAGGACGAGCGCGGGCGCCATCGCGAGGATCGTCACCGATGCCCCAGCCGAGCCGACGACGGCGACGAGCAGCACGAGGCCGCCGGCGAGGACGATGCCGCCGAGGTGCATGAGGTGCCGGCCGAGCCGCTCGTTGAGCCCCTGGGCGATGCCGAAGCCGACCGTCATGCCGATCGCCTGGGGCAGGCCGGCGAGACCGGCGTGGAGCGGGTCGAAGCCGAGGCCGAGCTGGACGAAGAGGGTGAGCACGAGCGAGCTGCCCATGAGGGAGCCGAAGAGGGCGAGCCCGGTCAGCAGCCCCGAGGTGAAGGCCCGCTTGCCGAAGAGCGAGGGCACGACGAGCGTCGCGCGTCCGACCCGGTCGCGTCGCCGCTCGAGCACGGCGAAGGTGACGAAGGCCCCGAGCGACATGGCGAGGAGGCCGAAGCACCACGCGGGCCAGTGCTGCTCGCGGCCCTGGATGAGAGGGACGACGAGGGCCACCATGCCCGTGGTCGCGAGCAGCGCGCCCGGCACGTCGATGCGCAGCGACCGGTCGGGCCGGGAGGCGGGCAGGTAGCGCAGGCCCGCCACGAACCCGGCCAGCCCGATCGGCACGTTGATCGCGAAGATGGCTCGCCAGCCCAGGCCGAGGAGGTCCGCGTCGACGAGCCAGCCGGCCAGCACGGGGCCGCCCACCGACGACAGGCCCATGACCGGCCCGAAGGCTCCGAACGCCCGACCCATCTCGGCGGGCGGGAACATCTCCTTGATGAGCCCGAGGCCCTGCGGGATCATCGCGGCCCCGAAGAACCCCTGGACGACCCGGGTCACGACGAGCATCTCGGGAGAGACGGCGGCTGCGCAGGCCAGAGAGGCGAGGGTGAAGCCGGCCATCCCGACGAGGAACAGCCGCCGCCGGCCGAACAGGTCGCCGAGACGTCCACCGAGCAGCAGGCCCGAGGCCATCGCCACGGTGTAGGCCGCCGTGAACCACTGGACGAGGGTGGCCGAGCCGCCGAGGTCGCGCACGACCGAGGGCCCGGCGATGACCGTGACGAGGGCGTCGAGCAGGTCCATCACCTCGGCGGCGAGGACGACGAAGAGCGCGGCCCAGCGGAACGGGTGCGCTGCGAGAGCGGGGACGGCGCCGGACGTCGGGCTGACGCCGCTCGCGGGCGGAGAGGTCGTGGTCGGGGTGCTCATGGGGCCCTCCTTGGGTCCGAAGAAGACGAACGCTGTTCGTGACGAACACCGTTCTACTAACGAACGATGTTCGCGTCAAGTACGATGTTCGTCAGGGCTCGGGACCCCGGGCCGGGTGCGAGACGAGGGAGCTGCATGAGGAATCCCGGAGCGGCCGACCTGCCCGAGGCGCCGTGGCGGCCTCGCCCGCGGACGACGCGGGCGCGCACCCCCATCTCGCTGGCGCGCATCGTCGACACCGCGCTGCGCATCGTCGACGCCGAAGGCACCGACGGCGTGACGATGCGGCGCGTCGCCACCGAGCTCGGCACCGGCCCGGCCTCGCTGTACGCCTATGTCGGTTCCCGCGAGGAGCTGCTCGTGCGGGTCCACGAGCGCGTCATCGAGGAGGTCGACTTCCCCGACTGGCGGGCGCTCGGCTGGCAGGAGGCGATGCGCGGGTTCGCCACGAGCATCCACGACGTCTACCGCCGTCACGCCGACATCGCACTGCTCAGCTTCGCCGACGTCCCGACGACCGAGCCGGCGCTGCGCGGGGCCGAGGACCTCCTGGCGGCCATGCTCGAGGGCGGCGTGCCGATGCGCGTGGCGGCCTGGTCGCTGGACCGGCTCTCGCTCTACATCGGTGCCGACGCCTACGAGGGCTGGCTCATGCAGCGCCGGTTCGGCGGTGCGACACCGGAGGAGTCCGAGAGGCGCGGGCGGGCCTACTTCGACCAGGTGGGGCAGTTCTTCGCGGCGCTGCCGCGCGACCGCTTCCCCGTCATGACGACGCACGTGGACGAGATGATGGACGGCGACGGGGAGGAGCGGTTCAGGTTCGGGATCGACATGTTCATCGCCGGCATCGCGAGCACGGTGCCGCCCGGCGCGAGTCCTCGGGCCGGGGGCAGGCAGCCCTGAGGTCCACCCGGACGTGTGAGCTCCTCCGAGCGAGTGCCGCGTGGGCCACGGGCCGGGGTGGCTCGTGGCCCACGCGGGTTCCCGTCGGGCGGGAGCGCAGGACGCCCGACGGAGCCGGTGGCGAGGGCGGCGGCGTGGCGCCGACCGGCGCTCAGGACGGCGTGGTCAGCACCAGGGGTAGACGAACAGGCTGGCGCTGCCTGCGCGGTGGTCGGCGAGCAGGAGGCGCAGCGGGATGGGGTCCGGCACGCCGCTGAGGTCGGCGCCCGAGCGGGGCGTGACGCCGACCGCGAGGGCCGTGGAGACCGGTAGCCCCTCCCGGGCGACCTGGGGGAGGACGCCGAGCGACCTCAGCGTGCCGAGCCCGGCTCGCATGCAGCCGGTGTCCTCGGCGGCGGCGGCCGACCCGGCGCTCGTGAGGGCCGCAGCGGCGACCAGGGCGAGGGTGGCGGTGGCGGTGGCGATTCTCATCGGTGACTCCTGTGTCTCCCCGAGCGTCCATGGTTTGTCAAAGGTTGACCGCCCCACTGTCGACCCGTCTCGGTAGCGTGTCAATGGTTTGTACAGGGTTTGTCGCGCCACCGCGCCGCGGCCACCAGAACCGGTCGCCGAGCGCGACCGCGATCGCCGGCACGAGCAGGGTCCGGACGACGAGCGTGTCGAGGAGCACCCCGAGGCAGATGATGACGCCGATCTGGGCGAGCACCACGAGAGGCAGCACGCCCAGCACGGCGAAGACGGCCGCCAGCAGGATGCCCGCGCTGGTGATGACGCCTCCCGTCGCCGCCAGACCGCGGAGCATGCCGAGCCTCGCCCCGTGCTGCCGCGTCTCCTCCCTGGCCCGGGTCACGAGGAAGATGTTGTAGTCGACGCCCAGGGCGACGAGGAAGACGAACGCGTAGAGCGGTGCGCTGTCATCGAGCGCCTCGAACCCGAACAGCGTCGTGAACAGCCACCATGACGCGCCGACGGCGGCCAGGTAGGTCGCGACGACGGTCGACACGAGCACGAGCGGTGCCACGACCGAGCGAAGCAGCAGCCCGAGGGCCACGAGCACGAGCGCGAGGACGATCGGCAGGATGACGAACCGGTCGCGCGCTGACGCCTCGGCCTGGTCGAGGGCCACCGCCTCGGTGCCGCCCACGTGGGTCTCGGCGATGGGGGCGACCGCGGCTCGGAGCGCTCGCACCGTCTCGGCAGCATCGGGCGTGCCCGGTGCCGCCGCGATGACGGCGTCGACCTCGGTGACGCCGTCGCCGCGCGCCGTGACACGCGCGCTGGAGACGCCCTCCACGCCGGCTGCGGCATCCCGCACGCGCTCGCCGTCGCCGGTGGTGACGACCACCGCCGGATCGGCGCTGCCGGCCGGGAACGACCGCGCGAGGCGCTCGCCGGCCGCGATGGCCTCGGGCTTGGTGAGGAACTGGTCGGACTGCTCGAGCCCGGTGTCGACCGCGAGCAGGCCGCTCGCCATCGCGGCGAGGACGACGAGCGTCACGGCGATGACCCGGCGGGGGTGCGCGGCGACGCGGTCGCCCACCCGCCGCCACAGCGAGCGCGCGTCGGCGAGGGACTCCTGCCCGACGCGCGGGACGCGGGGCCAGAAGACCCAGCGGCCGAGACAGACCAGGGCGGCCGGCAGGACCAGCAGGACGAACGCCGCCGCGACGACGACGCCCACGGCGCAGGCCAGCCCGAGCCCCCGAGTCGCGGGGAAGAGCGAGAGCAGGAGGGTCAGGAGGCCGACGACGACGGTGACCGCGCTCGACACCACGGCCTCCGCGGTGCGCCGCAGGGCGAGCGACATGGCATCGCGGCGGTCCTCGTGGTGACGCAGCTCGTCGCGGTACCGGGAGATCAGCAGGAGCGCGTAGTCGGTGCCCGCGCCGAAGACGAGGACCGACAGGATGCCGGTGGTCGACGCGTCCCAGGCCAGCCCGAAGGCGGAGAGCACGTGCGTCGCGAGCACGGTGGCGACGCGGTCGGCGACCCCGACGACGACGAGCGGCACGAGCCACAGCACCGGGCTGCGGTAGGTCAGCACGAGGAGCAGCGCCACGACCGACGCCGTCGCGACGAGCAGCCGTGTGTCGGCGCCGTCGAAGACCTGTGCGAGGTCCGCCTCGACGGCGGCCGGCCCGGTGACCTGGGCGGTGAGGCCCGGCGGCAGGTCGGCGCGGGCCGTGGTGCGGATGGCCGCGACGGCCCGGCCCGTGGCCGCGGCGTCGGTGGCGGAGACGGGCACGACCACGAGCGCCGCCGTGCCGTCGTCGCTGCGCTGCACCGGGACGCGTCCGCCTCCGGGCAGGGCGGCCGCGCGGTGCGAGACCGCGACGAGGTCGGCGTCGTCGAGACGGCCGTCGTCGCGGGAGAACACGACGACGGCGCTCGAGCCCCGGACCTCGGGCAGCCGCTCCCGCAGCGCAGCGGCCGCCGCGCTGTCGGAGCCGGTGGCCAGCGCGTCGGACGTCGACGCGGTCCGGGTCGCCTCGCCGACGGCGGCGACGACGCCCGCGGCCCCGGCAAGCGCGAGAATGACGATGGCGACGGCCCACCATCGCCGAGTGATCGTGTCGGTGAGACTCTGCACCGCACACCCTCCCGACCAAGGATGAGTAACTTGGTTACTCAGAAGATTACTAAGTTGGTGAGTGACATTAGCATGAAGCGACGCGTCGCCCCGTCGACCCCCGCCGCGGGAAACCCCGACGTACCCGAAGTGGGACTCGTGCCCGGCGTGCCGCAGTGGCGCACGACGCCGACCCTCGCGGCGCTCCAGGAGCTCGTCGAGGTGTCCGAGACCGTGCCCGGCGTCGTCGCGCGTCAGGCGGGCCTCTCGACCTCGGAGCTGCACTCCCTGCGCCACCTCATGCGTGGACCCCTGGGGCCGGTGGAGCTCTCGCGTCTGCTCGGGGTCACGTCGGCGGCGTCCTCGGGCGTCGTCGACCGGCTCGTCTCACGCGGGCACGCCGAGCGACGCTCGCACCCGGGCGACGGCCGGCGCACCGAGGTCGTCATCACCGACAGCGGGCGCGCCGAGGTGCTGGCCCGGATGCGGCCCATGTTCGAGTCGCTCGCCGCGCTCGACGCCTCGCTCGCCGACGACGAGCGCGTCGTCGTCGAGCGCTACCTCCGCGGCGCCATCGACGCCATGACGGCGCTGACCCGCTGACCGCTGACCCGCCGACTCGCCGACCGTCCGACCCGAGCGACGTCAGGACAGGTGCGCGTCGACGGCCTCGGCGGCCCGCTGGCCCGACACGAGCGCGCCCTGGATGGAGGCGGTGTCCCGGTGGTCGCCGCAGACGAACAGGCCGTCGCCGAGCTGGACGGGGGAGCGCACCTCGAGCGGGGGAGCCGTGAGCGGGAGTGCGGCGTCGACGCGGTGCCGGGTCACGGTGCGCCACCCGCTCGTGCCGCGACCGTAGATCTCGCCGACATGGCGCAGCACCTCGGCCTCGGACGCGTCGCCGTCGGGCCGGTCGAGCAGGCACGTGGCCTGGACGAGGTGGTGCGTCGGTGGCGCGTAGCTCGGGGCCGTGGCCGACAGGACGGCGGTGTTCCACACGGGCCCCGGCGACGTGTTGTCCTTCCGGCGGCCGTCGAGCGCGACGAGCGGAAGGTCCGTGGGCGGCTCGGGCGCCTCGAACCACCAGGTGACCAGCCCCCGGGTCGCCGGCTCGGGCAGCGGGGTCAGATGCGCCGCGCCACCCGGGTCGGTCGCGACGACGACCGCCCGTGACGCCAGCCGCGTGCCGTCGACGCGCACGTCGACGCCGCCACCGGCCGCGTCGATCGACTCGACGTGGCTGTGCAGCCGGACCCGGTCACCGAGCGGGCTCGCGAGCTGCCTGGGCAGCTCCTGCATCCCCGTCGCGGGGACCGCCGGACGCCCGAGCGCGAACATGCGCACCAGGAGCTTGGTGAAGTTGGCCGAGCTGATGCCGTGGCTGTCGACGAGGACCCCGGCGAGGAACGGGTCGATGACCTCGTGGCGCAGGCGTCCCGTGAGGCCGGCGTCGTCGAAGGACTGGGCCAGTGTGGTGTCGGGCTGGCGCAGGACGGTCTTCGGGTCGGCCATGACGCGGGCCGCCCACCGGGTCGCGCCGGCGAGCTCGCGCGGGTGCAGGTAGCCCGAGCGGATGGTGCGCGCGAGGAGCCTCGGCTCGCGGACGGGGTCGGCGACGACCTGCAGGCCGTCGGTGCGGCGCACGAGGACGCCGGAGCCGAACGGCTTGAGGTCGAGGGCGGCGACGTCGACCCAGCGGCGCACCGCCGGGTAGGCAGGGTTGAGCACCTGGAAGCCACGGTCGCAACGGAACCCGTCGACGACGTCGGTGCGGACGCGACCGCCCACGGCGTCGCTCGACTCGAGGACGATGACGTCGCGACCGAGCTCGGTCAGCCGCCGTGCGCACCTGAGGCCTGCGAGTCCAGCACCCACGACGACGACGTCTGCGTCCACGGAAGGATCACCCCACTGCTCGAGTCCGGTTCCCCGCTCGGCAGCCTAGACCTGCACGACGGGCGAGCCGAGGCCGGACCCGCTCGCCCGGTCGGCCCGGTCAGCCCGGTCGGCCCGGTCAGCCGCGGTCAGCCGCGGTCAGCCCGGTCGGCCCGGTAAGCCGGTCAGCCACGGTCAGCCCCGGAGGCGGACCGACAGGCAGGTGACGCAGCCCTCGAGCTTCTCGAACTCGGAGATGTCGACGACGGTGACGTCGAGCCCCCGCTCCTCGAGCTCGTGGGCGGTGCGCGGAGCGGCCGCCGACATGAGCACCGACTGGCCACCGAGCAGCACGACGTGGGCGCCGGCCTCCTCGCGGACGGGCACGAACGCGTCCCAGACCGAGGGGTCGTCGACGAGCGGGGGATAGCCGATGACGCTGCCGTCCGGCAGGGCGGTGACGGCCGACTTCAGGTGCAGGACGCGCGTCACCGGTACCGGCACCACCTCGACGCGGTTGCCGGCCAGCGCCGCCGCGAGCTGCCGGACACCCTCGTGGTTCGTCCGGCCGCCCACCCCGACCCACACGTACCGCCCGTGCTTGAGGACGTCGCCGCCGTCGAGCGTGCCCGGCGCCGTGACCTCGACGACCCGGTAGCCGTGCACCTCGACGGCCTCGCGGACCCCGAGGCGCTCGGCGCGTCGCTCGACGGCGCCCGAGCGGCACAGCACCGCGACGTCACCGTGGACGACCACCTGGTCCTCGACGAAGACGCCGTCCGGGGCATCGTCGACGGGCGCCACCTCCTCGAGGCGCCAGCCGCGCCGCCGCAGCACGTCGCAGTACTCCTGCCACTGGAGCAGCGCGAGCCCGGCATCGACGCGTGGTGCGCGCTCGATGTGCGTCACGAGGCCGTCCGCGAGTCGGGGCGAGGGACGGCGGACGAGCGCGAGGCGACGATGCACGCGCTCACCCTAGGGGGCGAGCGTCGGCTTCTCCTCGGACAGGGCGCTGCGCCACCACTCCTGCGTCTGGGCCGTGTGGGTCAGCTGCTCGCGGTAGGCCGACCCGGCGGCGCGTGCACAGCGCTCGACGTCGGGTTCGTCGAGGGCTCCCCGACGCCACCGCAGCACCCGCCGGGCGGTGATCGGCTGCCCGGTGAGGGGACGCAGCACGCCACCCGGAGGTGCCGACGCCGTCGGCACCGCGAACGAGACGGCCCGGCCGGCGACGACGGCCGGCCACAACGGGCCGAGGTCGTGGGGACCGTACGTCGAGCGCAGCCTCATGCCGAGGCGCGCGACGACGGCCGCCGTCGCCGCGCTGCCCGGGTCGATCTCCGAGGGCGGCAGGATCCAGTCCTCGTCGGCGAGGTCGGTGATGTCGACGCACCGTCGACCGGCGAGGGGGTGCGAGGCGGACAGTGCGACGAGCAGCGGCTCCCGCTCGACGACGGCACGCTGGCCGAGCATCGGCAGGTCCGACGGCGGCGCGGCCGCCAGCACGACGACGACGGCGACGTCGACGCGGCCGTCGACGAGGGCCTCGGTGGTCGTCGTGCCGGGCAGCGGCGGCACGGGCATGAGGGGGCGCTGGATGTCGGTGGCGTACGCCTGGCCGACGAAGGAGCTGAAGAAGCGCATCGAGTCCGAGGAGATGCGCAGCGGTCCCCGGGCCGACGCGCTGGAGCGGATGTCCTCGCGCAGCCCGGCCAGCTCGTCGAGGACGGCCCGCGCCCGTGCGACCACGCGCTCGCCGACCGCCGTGCACTCGACGCCGGACCCGGTCGCCCGGAAGACGGTGCAGCCGAGGAGCCGCTCGATGCGCAGCACCTCCGAGCCGAGCACCGACTCGGCGACCCCGAGAGACGCCGCCGCTGCGGGCACGCTGCCGTGCCGGGCGACCGTCGCGACGACGCGCAGGTGACGGACCTCGAGCTCCACGCCCCCGAGGGTAGGGCGCGCGCCGACCTCGTGGTCTTCAATGGAGTTGACCCTCACGTCACGTGAGGCACCACGCTCGACCCATGACCACGAGGACGAGGCAGGAGATGACCACCTGGACCGTGGGCCGGGTCGCCGACGTCTTCGGCGTGACGGTGCGCACCCTGCACCACTACGACGAGATCGGCCTGCTCGTGCCGAGCGAGCGGTCGGCGGCCGGATACCGGCTCTACACCGACGCGGACCTGACGCGCCTGCAGCAGGTCGTCGTCTACCGACGCCTGGAGCTGCCGCTCGAGGAGATCGCCGCGCTGCTCGACGGCGGCGAGGACGCGGTCACCCACCTGCGTCGTCAGCGCGACGCGGTCATGTCCCGGCTCGACGAGCTGTCCGGCATCGTCGCGGCCATCGACCGAGCACTGGAGAGAGAGATGAGCAACCAGCCCGCCACGCCCGAGGAGATGAAGGAGCTCTTCGGCGACGGCTTCAGGGACGAGTACCAGCAGGAGGCGCAGGAGCGCTGGGGCGAGACCGACGCGTGGAAGCAGTCGGCGGCCCGGACCAGGGGCTACACCAAGGCCGACTGGCAGCAGGTCAAGGCCGAGATGGACGCCGTCAACGCGGCCTTCGTCGCGGCCATGGCCGCCGGGGAGCCGGCGACGAGCGAGGCGGCGATGGACGCCGCCGAGCAGCACCGTCGGCACATCGCCGATCGCTTCTACGACCTCGACCACGACGTCCACCGCGGCCTGGCCGACATGTACGTGGCCGACGCGCGGTTCACGAGGACGTACGAGGACGTCGCGCCCGGCCTCGCGCAGTACGTCCACGACGCGATCCACGCCAACGCCGACCGGCACGCGTGACCGAGGAGTGAACGCGGCCCGGGCCCCGTGGGCCCGGGCCGTAGCCTTGTGACATGCGAGTCGGTGTCTTCGGTGCAACTGGTCAGGTCGGCGGGGTCATGCGCACCCTCCTCGAGGAGCGTGACTTCCCCCTCGACGACGTGCGGTTCTTCGCCTCGGCGCGTTCGGCCGGCACGACGCTGCCGTTCAAGGGCCGCGACGTCACCGTCGAGGACTCCGCCACGGCCGACTTCTCCGGCATCGACATCGCGCTGTTCTCCAACGGCGGCGCGGCGAGCAGGGAGCTCGCGCCGAAGGTGGCGGCGGCCGGCGCGGTCGTCGTCGACAACTCGAGCGCGTGGCGCAAGGACCCCGAGGTCCCCCTCGTCGTGTCCGAGGTCAACGCGTCCGACCTCGACACCATCCCGAAGGGCATCGTCGCCAACCCCAACTGCACGACGATGGCCGCGATGCCGGCCCTCAAGCCGCTGCACGACGCGGCCGGCCTCGTGCGCCTGCACGTGAGCAGCTACCAGGCCGTCAGCGGCTCCGGCGGCAAGGGCGTCCAGGAGCTCGACCGCCAGCTGCGGGGCGCCTACGCCGCCGGCGACCCGGCCGGGCTCGCGCTCGACGGCCGTGCCGTCGAGGTTCCCGAGGCGCAGGTCTACGCCGTGCCGGTGGGCTTCAACGTCGTGCCGCTCGCCGGGTCGGTCGTCGACGACGGGTCGCTGGAGACGGACGAGGAGCAGAAGCTGCGCAACGAGTCGCGCAAGATCCTCCACGCCCCGGAGCTCCGCGTGTCCGGCACCTGCGTCCGGGTTCCCGTCTTCACCGGCCACAGCCTGGCGATCCACGCCGAGTTCGAGCGCGACATCACCCCCGACGAGGCCCTCGACCTGCTCAAGAACGCGCCCGGCGTCGTCGTCACCGACGTGCCGAACCCGTTGGAGGCGGCCGGCCGGGACGAGGTCCTCGTCGGCCGCGTCCGCGCCGACCAGGCCGCGCCCGAGGGCAAGGGGCTGGTCCTGTTCGTCGTCGGCGACAACCTGCGCAAGGGTGCGGCCCTCAACGCGGTCCAGATCGCCGAGGAGCTCCTCGCGCGCCGCAGCTGAGGCCTGCGAGCCGCGGGGCACCGACCGGCCGGGTGTCCCCGGCCTCGCATAGGCTCGGGGCCGTGACGGAGAACCTCGCGGCCGCGACCCCGGTCGGCCCGGACGGCCCGCACGCTCGTCCGGACGGCACGGACGCCGGGCTCTTCGTCTGTTTCGAGGGTGGTGACGGGGCCGGCAAGTCGACCCAGGTCCGGCTGCTCACCGAGGCGCTCGAGCGACGCGGACGCCGGGTCGTCGTGACGCGACAGCCCGGCGGGACCCCGCTCGGGCAGCAGATCCGCGACCTCGTCCTGCACGGCGACCACATGTCGGCGCGGGCCGAGGCGCTGCTCTTCGCCGCCGACAAGGCGCAGCACGTCGAGACGCTCATCCGCCCGGCGCTCGCCGAGGGCGCCGTCGTCATCACCGACCGCTACGTCGACAGCTCGGTCAGCTACCAGGGTGCCGGCCGCGAGCTCGGTGCCGGTGAGATCCGCGACCTGCAGCACTGGGCGGTCGGTGGTGTCCTGCCCGACGTCACCATCGTCCTCGACGTCGCGCCCGAGGTCGGGCGTGCCCGACGCGGCGACGTCCACGACCGGCTCGAGTCCGAGGCCGACGCCTTCCACGCGGCCGTCCGCCAGGGCTACCTCGACCTCGCCGCGGCCGACCCGGCCCGGTACCTCGTCCTCGACGCGTCCGACCCGGTCGAGTCCCTGCACGCGGCCGTGATGGCCCGCGTCGACGTCCTGCTCGAGAGCCGCTCATGACCGTCTGGCGCGACCTCGTCGGCCAGGAGCCGACCATCGAGACGCTCTCGAGGGCGGTCCGCGACGAGTCGGCCATGACGCACGCGTGGCTCTTCACCGGGCCGCCCGGGTCCGGGCGGTCAACGGCCGCAAGGGCGTTCGCGGCCGCGCTCCAGTGCCCGCAGGGCGGCTGCGGTGAGTGCGTCGAGTGCCGCACGTCCCTCGACGGCACCCACGCCGACGTCAAGGTCGTCGCCACCGAGGGTCTGTCGATCAAGGTGGCCGAGGCGCGCGCCCTGGTCCAGGAGGCGGCCCTGCGCCCGTCGGTCGGGCGGTGGCGCATCATCATCATCGAGGACGCCGACCGGCTCACCGCGTACACCGACGCCCCGGCGGACGCCCTGCTCAAGGCCCTCGAGGAGCCGACGCCGCGCACGGTCTGGATGCTGTGCGCCCCGAGCCTCGAGGACGTCATCGTCACGATCCGCTCGCGCTCGCGACACGTGCGCCTGCGAACCCCGCCCGTCGAGGCCGTCGCCGAGCTGCTCGAGCGGCGTGACGGCGTCGAGCCGGCCATGGCCCTCTACGCGGCGCGTGCGGCGCAGAGCCACATCGGCCTGGCCCGCCGCCTCGCCCGCGACGAGCAGGCCCGCATCCGGCGTCGCGACGTCATCGGCATGGCCACCAGGATCGTCGGCGTGGGTGATGCCATCGGCGCCGCCGCCGACCTCGCGCAGATCGCCGAGGAGGAGTCGTCGGCCTCGAGCACCGAGCGTGACGCCGCCGAGCGCGCGCGGCTCATGGAGACCCTCGGCGCCGACCCCGGCGCCCGCGTCCAGCCGCCGCACATCCGCGCGCAGCTGGCCGCCCTCGAGCGAGAGCAGAAGACCCGCGCCACGCGGCACGGGCGCGATGTCATCGACCGCGCGCTCGTCGACCTCGCGTCGGTGTACCGCGACGCGCTCGTGACGCGGCTCGGCTCGGACGTCGGTCTGGTCAACCCCGACGCAGCCGACCGGGTCCGGGGTCTGGCCTCCGTCTTCACGGCTGAGCAGCTGCTCGGGGCGATGGACGCGATCAGCGAGGCGCGCGAGCGCATCAACGCCAACGTCCAACCGCTGCTGGCCCTCGAGGCGATGGCGCTGCGGCTGCGGCTGCCGCGCGACCTCGGCATGTGAGCCCTGCCACGACGGCGCGTCCGGCCCGCGCCCACGAGCCGGACGCGACCGCCGGTCGCTCCCGCGGGACCGGTTACCGTTTCGGGCATGACGACACGCCCTGCCGCCATCGCCCGAGCCCTCCTCGCGACGACGGTGGCCGCGGCGCTCGTCCTCACCTCGGCGGCGTGCGACCGGTCCGAGCCGCCGGTGCCGGGGTCGACCCGGTCCGGGCTGGCCGAGGCGACCGCCGCCCCGTCGCCGCAGCTCTCGCGCTACTACACGCAGAAACTCGACTGGACCACGTGCGGCTCGGCCCAGTGCGCCGACCTGACCGTCCCTCTCGACTACACGGCGCCCGACCCGTCGACCGACCTGCAGATCAAGGTCGTCCGGGTCCGGGCGCGTGACCAGCAGCACCGCATCGGCTCGCTGCTGGCCAACCCCGGCGGCCCCGGCGCCTCCGGCGTCGACTACGTGCAGCAGGGCGCCGACACCATCGTCGGCCCCGAGGTGCGCAAGTACTTCGACCTCGTCGGCTTCGACCCGCGCGGGGTCGCCCGGTCAGAGCCCATCGACTGCCTCAGCGACAGTGCCATGGACGCCTACCTCGGCACCGACACGACGCCGGACGACGCGGCGGAGGAGCAGGCCCTGCTCGAGCAGAACAAGGCGCTCGCCGCCGGGTGCGTCAAGGACAAGCCGCAGCTCGTCAAGCACATGTCGACCGCCGAGGTGGCCCGCGACATGGACGTGCTCCGCGCGGCCGTCGGCGACCGGCAGCTGAACTACCTCGGCAAGTCCTACGGCACCTTCATCGGCTCCACGTACGCCGACCTGTTCCCGCAGCGCGTCGGCCGCGTCGTCCTCGACGGCGTCGTGCCGCCAGACCTCACGGACAAGGAGCTGGCGGCCGGCCAGGCCAAGGGCTTCCAGATCGCGACGAACGCCTACCTCGCCAGCTGCGTCTCGGAGGGTGACTGCCCCCTCGGCGACACCGTGCCGGCCGCCGCCAAGGCCCTCGACGCGCTCTTCGCCCGGCTCGACCGCGACCCCCTGCCGACCGGCGACGCCACGGTCCCGCACCTCAACGAGGCGTGGGCCCGGCTCGGCGTGGCATACGCCCTCTACGACCAGGGAGCCTGGGGCATCCTCACCCAGGCGCTGCAGGAGGCAAGGTCGGGCTCGGGGCAGACCCTGATGCAGCTGGCCGACGGATACGCGAGCAGGCACCCGGGCGGCGGCTACGACGGCAACCTGCTCGAGGCCATCAACGCCGTCAACTGCCTCGACCGGCCCGACAGCCCCGACCTGTCGACCTACGAGGGCTACGCCAGGGAGTTCGAGAAGACGGCCCCGACGTGGGGCGCGTCGCTGGCCTGGGGCGCTCTGCCGTGCGGCATCTGGCCGGCGAGATCGGCCGACCAGCCGCACGAGGTGCGGGCGCCCGGCGCCGACCCCATCGTCGTCATCGGCACGACACGCGACCCCGCCACGATCTACGAGTGGAGCAAGCGCCTGGCCGACCAGCTGGAGAACGCGTCGCTCATCACCTTCGACGGCGACGGCCACACGGCCTACGGTCGGAGCAACGCGTGCGTCGACACGGCCGTCGACGCGTACTTCGTGCAGGGACGCGTTCCCGAGGACGGACTGAGATGCTGAGCGACACCCCCGGCGGGCCCGACGCGGCCGGTGCCCCGGTCCCCGAGGACCTACCGGAGGCTCCGTCGCGGCCCTTTGCGGCGCTGCCGGCGGCCTATGCGGCACCGCCACCCTCGGACGCACCGCCACCCGCAGACGCACCCGGTGGCCCCGGTGATGCGGGCGCGCCCCTGCTCGTGGGGCCGCCTGCCGCGGGCCGCTCGCGAGCCCGCGTCGCGGTGGCAGCGGTGGCCGTGGCCGCCCTCGTCGCCGTCGTCGGCCTCGTCGCCTGGCGCGTCGCCAACCCCGTGGCACCGAGCGCGCAGCAGGTCACCCCGCCCGTCGCTGCGGGGTCCGCCTCGCCGACGTCGGGAGCGCCGCCCGGCGCGACCCGACCGGCTCCGGGCAGCTACCCCGCCCGGCTCGCCGCGTTCTACACCCAGCAGGTCGCGTGGAAGGGCTGCAGCGACAACCCGCGTCAGCTGTGCGGGACGATCGAGGTGCCGGTCGACTACGCCAAGCCGCAGGGTGACCGCTTCACACTCGCGCTGCGCAAGGCCCCGGCGACCGACCCGAGCCGACGCGTCGGGTCCCTGCTCATCAACCCGGGCGGCCCCGGGGGCTCCGGCGTCGAGTACGCCCAGTACGCGTCGTTCGTCTTCTCCCCGAAGGTCCGGGCCGTCTACGACATCGTCGGGTTCGACCCGCGCGGCATCGGCCAGTCCGACGCGGTGTCGTGCCTGACCGACGCCGACATGGACCGGCTCTTCAGCACCGACCCCACGCCCGACACCCCGGCGGAGCAGAAGGCCATACGGACCACGGCCGACTCGGTGGCGCGCAGCTGCGTGGCCCGTGGTGGCGAGCACGCGCTGCACATGAGCAGCACCGAGGTGGCCCGTGACATGGACGTCATGCGCGTCGTCTTCGGCGACGCGAAGCTCAACTTCTTCGGCGGGTCCTACGGGACGTTCCTCGGTGCCATCTACGCCGACACGTTCCCGGACAAGGTCGGACGCATGGTCCTGGACTCGGCGGTGTCGCCCAACCAGACCGACGCCGAGGAGATGACCTACGACATCCAGGGCTTCGAGGCCTCGATCGACGCCTTCATCGACTGGTGCGTCGCCCGTCCCGACTGTGCCCTCGGCTCGGACAGGGCGGCGGCCCGCGGCCGGATCGCCGACCTGCTCGACGCGGTGGAGCGGCGCGGCCTGGCCACGAGCAAGCCGGGCCTGACCCGCATCGGCGAGGGTTGGGTCGGCTTCTCCATCTTCATGTGCCTCTACAGCGACTCGTCGTGGCCGACGCTGAACCGGGGTCTGGCGCAGGCGTTCTCGGGGCGTGGCGACATCCTGCTCGCCAAGGGCATGTCGGTCGTCGAGCGCAGCGCCACGGGCAGGTACGCGACGAGCAGTTACCTGCAGGCGATGCTGCCGGTGCGTTGCGCCGACTGGCCCCGCTCCAAGGACACGCCCGCGTCGCTCGCCGAGCAGACCCGGCTGAAGAAGGCCCATCCGCTCTGGGCGAAGATGACCGGCGCGATCTACGACAGCTGCGCCGCCTGGCCCACACCGGGTCGGACGCCGAAGGGGACGACGCTCGCGGTCGGCGCCGCGCCCATCCTCGTCATCGGCAACGAGCGCGACCCCGCCACCCCGATCGGCGGGACGAAGCAGCTCGCCAAGGACCTCGACTCGGGCGTTCTTCTCACTTCCGACCACGACGGACACGGCACCTACTACGCTGGCAACTCGTGCGTGGACCGGGCCGTGGACGGCTATCTCGTGCAGGGGACGGTGCCCAGGGACGGCACGACCTGCTGAGCCGACTCGTCGCCCCCCTCACCGCGGCCGCGGTGCTGGGGGCGATGTTCTGGTCGGCCACCGGCCCCCAGCCGCCGAAGCCAGCCCCGAAGGCCCCGAGCCAGGCGCACCCGGCAACGTCAGCATCGTCGACGAGCCGCCCCGCCGGTGCCGACGGTCCGGGGCCGGCCGCCGGCTCGGACGTGTCCCTCGGCGTCGGGACGGATCCGACGAGCACCCCCATCTCCTTCTCCGGCCCGGTCGACCCCGACCCCGCCGAGCTGGCGGCGTTCTACGGCAAGGCGGTGTCCTGGCGGCCGTGCCCGGACGACGAGGAGTTCGACTGCGGCACCGTGCGCGTCCCGGTCGACTACCGCAAGCCCGCCGGGGCGACGACGACGATCGCCCTGCGCCGCCTGCCCGCGGGTGACCCCGTCCGGCGCATCGGCTCGCTGTTCATCAACCCGGGCGGGCCGGGAGGCTCGGGCATCGACTTCGTCCGCGCCGCGCCGGACGTCTTCGGTGACGCCGTGCGCGAGCGCTATGACGTCGTCGGGTTCGACCCGCGGGGGATGGGGGAGTCCGATGCCGTGGACTGCCTGTCCGACGCCGACCTCGACGCCATGTACGGCTCCGACCCGACGCCCGACACGAAGGCCGAGCGCCGGGCGTGGCGGCGTGCGCCGGCCGAGCGGAACGCGCGATGCCTCGCCCGCGGTGGCGCCCTCGCCGCCAACATGGGCACCGAGGCGGTCGCGCGCGACCTCGACGTGCTGCGGTCGGCGGTCGGCGACGAGCGGCTCAACTACTACGGCGTCAGCTACGGCACGATGATCGGCGCGATGTACGCCGACTTCTTCACGAGCCGTGTCGGCTACATGGTCCTCGACTCGGCGGTGCTGCCCGATGCGCTGGCCGAGGAGGCCCCGACGCAGGATCAGGTCGACGACGCCGCCCGGTCCTGGGCGCACGACTTCGACCAGCTGGTCGACGACTTCGTCACGGACTGCGGCTCGAGCATCGCGTGCCCCCTGGGCGCCGACCGGGAAGCCGTCTCCGCCCACCTGGTCCGGTTCCTCGACCGGCTCGACCGCGCGCCGCTGCCCACCGACATCGACTCGCTGCCGCACCTGACGGAGGGCTGGGCGGTGACGGCACTCGAGTTCGGGCTGCGCGACAAGGACTCCTGGCCCGAGCTCGTCGACGCGCTCGACAGCGCCCTCAACGACCACGACGGCACCGACCTCGCGTGGCTCGCCATGGAGGAGGTCGAGCGTGACGAGGACGGCTCGTACCCCTCCGCGTCCATCAGCCGCTCACACCTGCTCGTCTGGTGCGCCGACTGGCCCGTGACGCCGTGGGACTCGGTGCTGCCGAGCCGCAGCGTCCTGGCGAACCACCCGCTGTGGGCGCGGGTCGAGCCGGCCACCCCGGCCCGGTGCGCGGGCTGGACCGGCCAGAAGCGGGAGACGATCCTCGTCGGGGCCGAGGTGGCGACGCCGGTGCTCGTCATCGGCAACGACGTCGACCGCACGACCCCCATCGAGGACACCGAGGCGCTCGCCGGTGAGATCGTGCGGTCGCGCTTCGTCCGCGTCGAGGCCGAGGGCCACGGCGCCTACGACTCGGGCAACGAGTGCGCGGCGCGCGTCGTGGACGAGTACCTCACCGAGGCCAAGGCGCCCGAGGACGACTACTACTGCACCGCGTCGTGACGACCCCGCGCGAGAGAGGTGCCGGGTCGGCGGCCGATTTCTCCCGGACCCGGGCGATGCGTATACTCAAGCACCGTGCCGGGCCACCTCGTGTGGCGCGACGCGACCTGCCGCTTTAGCTCAGTCGGCCAGAGCGATTCACTCGTAATGAATAGGTCGTCGGTTCGATTCCGACAAGCGGCTCCAGCAACGCCCCCGGCTTCTGCCGGGGGCGTTTCTGCAGGTCAGAGGCTTGAAACGCCTCATTGAGCAGGGTGCTGCCAGCCCGGCGCGGGGTCCCCTCGGTGGCGGATTGCCTCCGGGAGACCAACTATGTCGCTTGGCGCACTCCCGCCGCCGCGCACCACCAGCCGGGCCAGGTCTCCGAGACGACGTGAAGTCTGACCCGGGCTGGCGGACTGGGGGAGGCCGCCAGCATTCGTGAGCGTCCGGATCCGCCGATGTGCGGACGTGCGTTTCGATCGTCAGCAGCCGGTCTTGAAGCCGCCGTTGCTGTACAAGATCTGACCCGTGATCCAGGACCCGGCATCGGACAGGAGAAAGCGGACCAGGTCACCCGTGTCCTGCGGTGTGCCGAGCCGGCCGGCCGGGGTCTGCTTCGTTCCAAGGTCACGGATCTGTGGTGTCATCCAGCCGGTGTCGATGGGCCCGGGGTTGATTACGTTGGCTCGGATCCCGCGGGGGCCTAACTCGACCGCAGCGGCGATCACCAGGCGGTCGAGGGCGCCCTTGCTGGCGCCGTACGGGAGGTTGTGGGCCGTGTGGTCGCTGGTGAGCGCGACGATCCGCCCGGTCGCCTCGGTGGTCTGCCGGACGGGGAGCCGCTCCGCGAAGGCCTTGATGAGCAACCACGCAGCGCGGGCGTTCACGGCGAAGTGTCGTTCCCAGCTCTCGACGCTGGTGTCCAGGATGGAGCTGTTGACGCTCTCACAGTGGGACATCACCAAGCCCGCGAGGTCACGGCGTGCTGCCGCTGCCTGGACCAGCCGGCCCGGTTCCTCGATTGCTGCCAGGTCCCCGGGGTAGAGGTCGACGCGCCGCCCCAATGCCCGGCACTCGTCGGCGACCGCTTCGGGGTCGCCCTCCCGGCGTTCGAGGCCGACGCGCTCGTCGTAGGGCGCCCAGTAGCTGATCGCCAGATCCCATCCATCCTCGGCCAGGGCCAGCGCGATTCCGGCACCGATCGACCGCCGGCGCCCGACGCCGGTCAGCAAAACGGTCCCTCGTCCTTCCGACACAGCAGGCCCCCAATCTCTCGCCGGTGCTGCCACGGACAACCTCAGCCTCCGCCAGCCCATCCCTGCAACCGAGTTTTCCGATGCGTCAGTGCGCTCTAATGCTGCTGGCCGGGAGGCCGAGGCGCACACGGCCTGTCGGGCCAGCGGTAGGTCGCCTTGCGTGCTGGGATGCACGCATGGTCCATTCGCAAGCGCCCAGGTTGGAGATGCTGTGGGAGGCACATGATCCCCACGGCGTCCTCGTGGAGCGGTTCGGCTTCACAGACCCCGCATCGGCCGACAGCTGGGTCGCCGCGACCTTGGAGGAGCAGTGGGGTGTTCGGATCGAGTCCTGCGAACGCATCGTGATGAGCGACCGCAACGCGTTGGCTTGGATCACCACCCCCGCCGGTCGGCTACTTGCCAAGTGGTCGGTCGCCCCAGAGCGGTTCACCCGCCTATCGCAGACCGCCCGACTCACCCAGTGGCTTGACGGGAAAGGGTTGCCGGTGTCAGCGCCGATTCCGTCGCTAGCCGGGCAACTTCAGGTGGAGGTTGACCAGGTTTCGATGTGCCTCCAGCGTGTCATCCCGGGCGATCTCCTTGACGTTGACGACGATGATCAGGTGCGAGCCGCTGGCGCAACACTCGCCCAGCTTCACCAAGCGCTCCATGGGTATCCGGACGCCGATCGGGTGGCCCCGCGCGAGCCGCGACCGCAACCATTGGCGGCTCGTGTCACCGAGTGGATGGACACCGCTGGCCAGCGTGTCCCGAAGGCGGCCCGGGACTCCTTGATGCGGCTCGTCGCCGACGCGCCAGATGACGCGCTGCCCACGCAACTCGTCCACGGCGACTTCCGTTCATCGAACGTGCTGTGCGCCGGGCCCAAGGTCACGGCGGTCATCGACTTCGAGTCCGCACGGGTCGACCACTGCATCAACGAGATCGCTCGCTCGGCGGTCATGCTCGGGACACGCTTCCGGGGCTGGGGACCTGTATCTGCTGAGGTCCACGCCACGTTCCTATCCGGCTACCAGTCCATCCGGCATCTGACGCCCGTTGAGGTGAGCTGGTGGGACGTCCTCCTGCTCTGGCACACGTTCGCCCAAGTGCCACCCGGCGACGACCCGACAGGCTGGCGCGCATCAGCACTCCGCCAACTAGCCAAGCTGCGCGGGAGCGCTCCCGACTCCGCAACTCCGCCCTGCCTCTCGGAGGACCGTGCGAGCCTCAGGTAGACCAGCGGGTGCCATGTCGACGACCGCGAGTTCAGCGGACGCGATGTCTTGGCGGACAAGCTCAAGTGCATCGTCAACCTCCCGGACCCGAACTGGGGGATCGCTTTCCGATGTAGTGCCGACCAGAGCGGCGCCCACGGCCACCTCGACCGTCTCGACCACCGACCGCATGCTCATGTTGCTGATGATGCCCGACAAGACATCCGCCACATGCCGCTGAGCGCGCATCGGGCTGGGACGACGCAACGACTGCCGGACTACAGGCCGATCGCCGCAGCCGCAAACGCATACCGCTCGGCCTCGAGCAGCAGGTCGGCAGTGGGTGGACCGGAGCCGACACGCTCGTTCGTCGTGGCCATCCGGAAGAGCAGGGCGCGCGCCACCGCTGGAACCGACACGCCCGCCTGGACCAGCAGGCCGGCGTTCGCGCCGTGCCAGCAGAGGGCATCGGCAACGACAACGCCCTCGGCGTACGTGAGCGGGCGCCAGTACGGCGAGATGTCGATGACGGCCGGTGCCAGCGTGGGATGGAACAGGACATTGCCGGTCAGGTCCCCGTGAACGACCTGCGGGGAGCCCAGCGGCTCCAACGCCGCAGTGACCCGGCGGGCAGTTGCCGCGAGCTCCGGTCGGAACCGGAATGCTTGTTCGCCCCAGACGGCCCGGTCGGCGATCGCCCACCAGTCCTGGCGTGCATCAACACAGGCGGGGCGAGGCAGATGGGCGACCGCGCGGTGGAACTCCCGACCGGCTTCGAGGATCCGGACCCACGTTGATGTCGCCGACAGGTCGGGGTGGCGGCCGTCGACCCACCGAGTGGCCGACCACCCCGCGCAGGCCCAGGACCCGTGGAGCGTGCGCACCGGCGGCGCTATGCGCACCCTGTCTGGCATCACGTCGACCAGGGCTTCGCCGAGCCACGCGTGCACTGGCCCGCCACCGGGCTTGAACACGAGGTCCCCGGCCACCCACGAGGTGCCCTGACCCCCGGACAAGGGCCGCGGCGAATCTTCGACACCGAAGGCGCGCAGGACGCTCAACGGGGGCGGCTCGGACGGCATGGTTGCACGGTAGGCACTGCTGGCGGCGGTGTCGAAGCACTTCTGCGAGGCCCGGCGCTGCTCTTCGACTGAGTGGCGCATCGAGCCTGCCAACGGCTTCGGTCCCCGCTAGCGACGCCAGATCGCTTCGAACTGAAACCACTGCCTTGGCCCGTTCTTCCACCTCCTTGAATCGACCTCAGCCCCAACTCCTTCACTCGGGGACGGTCGGTGGCACAACTCGGCGGACCCTTGACCCGAGAAATTCAAACGGGATCACACGGCGCTTCCTGAGGTGCCAGACCAGCTCTAGAACGTCCGCTTCTGCCGCTCTGAGGGCGGCTACGATCGCCGACCATGCCCGGGTTGAGCATGTCGCCCGTACCGACTGGCAGTCCTGTTCGGGTCCGCCAATTACGTCCGGATTAGGCGCCCTCTAGGCGTGCCACCGGCCGACACACGAACCTCCTGACGCCGGCGGGTCACGCTCCCGGTCTGTTCGCCAACGCCGATAGCGAATGATGGCCCAGACGACCTGACCCACAGCAACAGCGAGCAGCACGACCACCCACAGCACTGGTGCCCCGTGGTTTAGCCACGTCTTTGCGAAGACCGCAAAGAACACGAGGATCCCCGCGCAGACCGCCAGTACGGTCCGCGGATCGTCCCTATCGGTCAACCACCTGACGTCGCGCATGGCGGCGAACCTACATTGGGACGTTCACACAAGGAGCTGCCCGTGCGTGTCCGCGGACAGGGACGCGCGACGCCCCGTGTCGTGAGTGTCGTTGGGTCTCCACGCTCATGCCGCCGCGCCTGCCCGTCCGGTGGGAGACGCCGTGCCACACTCGCCTGTGCCTACGACTCCTGCCGAATCCGCTGAGCAGACAGCAATGTCGCCGCGGAGGCGGCTGTTCAAGATCTGGGTTGCCCTCGCGTCAGCGGTCCTGATCGCGGCAGCCCTGTTCGGATGGAACGTCTGGACGGACCGCCAACCTACGGTCTACTCCGCCGTCGACGCATACGGCTCCGCCGTGGAGTCCGGTGAGCGCTCTGCTCTCGAAGCAATCATCGCTGAGGGTCCTGGACGAGATTCGCTCCTCGAGCGTCACGTAGGAAAGCCGAGCACGGTCACCGGCGTCACGATGGACATGACCGTCTCAGCCGTGTGGTGGGAGGTCGAGGTGACGTACGAACTACCCGGTCAGGAACGAGCCAGCGAACGTCTGTTGGTGCACCCGCGAGGTGATTCACCCGACCGGCTTATCGACTACGCCGTCAGCCCAGCACCCTGATGAACCGGCCTGTGGTGCGGTTCCGTGCGCGACGCGCCCTCATGCCGCCGACCGCTAGACCGTGCCGATGTGCTCGCATCCGGGTCAGCACGCCCCGTTGTCCGCGAACGGTGGAAAGACAGGCAGCCGATCGTGGCGGCGGTCCCGGCGAAGCGTTAGTAGACCTCGTCTGCCCAACCCACTCGCAAAAGGATCTCTGTAGCGACGTCGGCAGCGGCGCGGTCATTGGTCACCGTGAAATCCTCAGCAGCGGTCGTGGTCGACAGACGCTTGTGCTCATTCAACCCGGCGAGGTGCTGCTTCAGCTGGTGTCCCGTGTCTCGTTGACGCAGGCGCGTGCGTAGCGTGTCCTCGTCTGCGGTCAACCTAACGAGTCGGACCTCGCAGTCCGCGAGGCTCTCGGCATACAGCTCGCGCACGGGCAAGCTGTCGATGACCGCAGCGACCACAACGAACCGGGCGCCGGCGACCTTGAAGTTGGCCCATAGCGCTGCCAGGTTCGCGCACTTGAGCTGGTCATAGAACCCACCACCCGCAGGATGGGTTCCCGGGGCCGGTCCGAACTGGGCAAGCATGTCTGTGTCGACGACGGCGGTGACGTGGCCCGCAGCACTGAGAACACGCCCCGCCGCGTTGGCCACCGTGGATTTCCCGACCCCGGCGACCCCGGTGAGAAGCAGAGCCCGATGCACAGATACTCCTGAATGTTCCGTACGAGAGATCGCAGGCCGCGCTCAGCTCGTCTCGATTGCCACGGAACCAGATGCTAGGGCCACGTGAACAACTGCCTTACCCGAGCACGCTCGTGCCGAGGACGGGCAAAGCTCGGTCCGGCCGATGAGCGCGCTTCGCGGCTGGGTCTTCGACGGACTTCTGCCAAGAGAGCACGAGGTGGGAGTTACGCGTGCAACTTGAGGGCCAGAAAGATCGGCGCGGAGCGCAGGGCGTCGTAGCGGTCAGGCTCGACCTCACGAAGCGCTGGGAGGGGCTGGGGCTCGACCATCTGGTCCAGGATGAAGCCCTCCTCGAGGAGCTCGTTCACCAGAACGCTCATCGGCATCAACCGGTACTCGAACGAATGATCGTCCCCCAGGGAGCGAGTGATCCAACTCTGGTCGAAGTACGAGCGGCCGAACCGGCCCCAGTCCGCCGTCGGGTGCGTCGTTGAGACGACGAGCCAGCCACCCGGCCGCAGGATCCGCCGGCACTCGCGGAGGAACCCACGTCGGTTGCTGAGGTGGTGCAGCACCAGTGCCGACAGCACGCCATCTTGGCTGTGGTCGGGCAGGAACGACAACGGCTCTTCGAGGTTGTGTTGCACGATCCGGGCTCGGGAGCCGACGGCCGTCCTCGCGCGCTCGGCCAACGAGCCACTGCCCTCGACACCGATGACGTCCGCGCCCCGCCGTACCAGCTCGACGATGTAATCTCCAGCGCCGCAGCCGAGGTCAGCGACCCGCTGGCCCGCCACGTCACCAACCAGCTCGAGGACAGCCGGTCGATCGTGGAGCGAGTTCAGACCGGGCTTGGCTGCTCGGTCTGCGAAGACCTCTCCGGCACGACCATGGTACGAATGATCAACTGTGCTCATCGAGCGATCCTAGGATCCCCGTCAACATCTTTGGTTGCAGCAAGATCCGGCGTTGGACGTCGCCGTGGCAGTCACGCCGAGAGCACCATCCCGACCTGCGCGAGCCCTCCGGCGCGATGTGCCTGTCGCAACGTCCGCGGCTGCGGCTACTGGCGCAAGAGGTAGTGGTCCCGGAGGGCACCATCAGGGGCTGGCTCCGCGGGCCCGGCCGGTTCCATGCCGCACCGTTCGTACAGGCGTCGGGCGGCCTTTCCGCCCGGGGTGGCGGCGGTGAAGGTGACCACGTCGATGTCGCCTTCCGGCCACCGCTCGATGGCGGCACGCACGAGTGCGGCGCCGAACCCGCGGCCGCGTGCGACCTCGGCTACGGCCAGCCAGTGGATACGGTGCGGTTCGTCGTCGCGGCTCAGCAGCATCCCGCCGGTGATCGCGCCCGGCGGTCCGGTCACGAGGGCAGTTCCGCGCTGAATACCTCGTGTGATCGCCTGCTCGATGCCGGGCATCGGGCCGAAAAGCGGCTCGACCTCGCGAGCCAGTACTAGCCAGGCGGGGACGTCCTGCGCTGTGGCCCTGCGAACCGGGGGAAGCACGCGCGCGACACTAGCGCCCGAAGAGCAACGGCTCAGCATGACACGCCTACCGGGGCCGCCGGTCGTGCCCGGACGCGCGGCTGACCGTGTCTCCTCGCCAGATTGCGGCCTGAGGCCCAAACGTGCGCCGGCTCCGATTCATGTCATTTTCTGAGTGAGTTGGATGAGGGCGGCCACCCGGTGAGCTGCCTCGATGGGGTCAAGGCCATCGGTGTCGATCACATGATCGGCCGGGGTTGATTGAGCTTCCCCGTATCGAGCCCGGTAGAACTCGGTCGGCTCCGGCCGAGCCGTCGCGAAGCGTTGGCGCCACGTGTCGTCACGTGCGCGCAGTTGGACGGATATCGTCGTCGCCCCGGACGGGAGTAGGGCGGCGACGAGGTGATGCATTTCTGTGGACTGGAAAACCCAGGTGATCAGCAGGATGTCGACGTCCGCCTGAGCGGCGTGGCTGGCGACGGCACGCAGGTTCGCCTGCACCATCTTCTTCATTCGCTCGTCAACACGCCACGGCTGGTGAAGCCAGAGGTCGTCGACGTCGACCCACTGGACAAGATTTGGCCCGCTCTCCGCGAGAGTCAGTAGGTGTCTGGCCACGCTCGACTTGCCGACACCATGAGCTCCACCAAGCATCACCGTCCGCATCGGAGGATGGTACTTGCGAAGCAACCGCACGAGAATCTGAGGCCGCTGAACGGAACCCACATGAGGAACATCGTCATCGTCGCCCATCCGGAGGCGAGCCATCACACCGACGGTGTCGTCGGCGGGTGGTTCGACTCCCACCTCACCGAGCGGGGCGCACGCGATGCCCAGAGCATCGCGCGAGCGTTGAGCAGCCGGCTGGACGGCAGGAGCGCGGAGATCTTCTCCTCCGACCTGCTGCGCGCCCGGCAGACGGCCCACGTCATCGCGGGCGCCCTGGCGACCGGCGTGACCACCGACCCCGACCTGCGCGAGAAGTCCTTCGGCGTGGCGGAGGGCAAGCCCCAGAACTGGCTCCGGGTGCGCAGCATCCCGCTGCCCGACGACGGTGAGCGCCTTCGTCACGACGAGGGCATCCCGGGCGCCGAGACCCGGTGGGGCCTGGCCGAGCAGTCCTACCGCGCCATGGGCCGCATCCTGCAGTCCCCGGAGGAGAACCAGGTTGTGGTGACGCTCGGCGGTCCGATCACGCTGCTGATTGCGGCCTGGATCGGATGCCGATCGAGGCGTCCGGCCGCGTCCAGTTCCCCGTCGACTCCGGCAGCATCACCTGGCTGCGCAAAGACCCGCGCAACTTCAGTCACCAGCTGGCGCAGCTCAACGACGTCAACCACCTGCTGCGAGGCTGACCTCGTGTTCAGACGCGACAGCCGTGCGCCCGGACGCAGGAAGTGCGCGTGTCGTGCGCTGAATGACACTCACTCGCTGAACCGATGACAAAATGACAGCCCCGGCGACGAGCACCGGCTGACTCGAGCCTCAACATGAGGTCACCGGCCCCGCTTCTCCCTCTCGGACGCACCGAACCAACGAACATGAGGGCAATGCCGAGAACCATGACGACAGTTCCCATCGGCGTGACCGCAGCTTCCTCGGGGCGCATGGGCCAGCTGGCGGCCCAGTCGTCGTCGAGGCTCTGCGAGGCCGCTCACGCGATCGGTTTCACGGCCGAGACGGCCACCATGGTGGGGATGCTGGCGAACCACCGCTCATAGTCGCTCCATTGCTCCTCGGACCGGTCGTGGTGCGGGAGCGTGGGCGGTTCAACGAGGCGTCGCAGGAGCAGCCCGTGCCTGAAGAGCGCCTCGACGTACTGCTCGAGCGGGCGGTGGTAGTGGCGGTGACCGCCGAACGACTCGATCCACCACTCTTCCGGCTCCAGGTATCCGGTGACCCTGCGCGACCACGGCGACGGACTGTCCGGGCGCGAAGTTTCCTGGCGGAAGAACGCGGGGTGCAGGATCGTGAAGACGAACCGACCGCCTGGTCGAAGTGCTCGTGCGACTGCCGCCACCACTGGCTCAAGGGCTGGGAGATCCATCAAGACCATGTGGCAGACGACGGCGTCGTAGGAGTCGCGCTTAACCGGGATGTCGACCGCAAGGTCGCGGACCTCGAATCGGATCTCCGGGTAGGTGCGACGCGCGGTGCTGATCAGTTCCAGGCTCCCATCGACGCCTGTGACACGCGCACCGCCGGCGGCAAGCAGCCCGGACAGCCACCCGTGCCCGCACCCGAGGTCCCAGACGTCCATCCCGGCGGGGTCACCGAGTTCCTCGTCGAGGAAGGGCGCGACGCGCCGAAAGAACGAGTCTGTCGGGCCCCCGACGAGGGCGGCGTACGACGCGGCCGCCGCATCCCATCGGTCGCGGTCGACCCTCGATCGATCGGCGGCGCTCATCGGCTCAGTCTCCTGTGCTGACGATTCAGCAGGGTATGGCGGCGGCTCTGGACCGTGCTCCGAGAGGCCATCAGCGAGGAGGATCGGCCGAACTGTCGGCACCACGTGGTTCTGGCCGCGGTGCCCTGTCCCTCGACTGCCACGATCACCAGACCAACGCTAGCGCCAGCCAACGTGCAGCCCTCATCCGATCGCGCTCGGACAGGCGAACAACGGGCGCATCGAGTCCGGGCACACACGGATGGTCCGTGCGCTCAGACGGCTCGAGTCACTCCCACACGGCACTGCTGCGTTCTGGTGAGGGTTTGGGAACTCGCTCGACGAGTGCTTCCGAGTGATCACCAGTGTGATCAGGTGTGGCAGGTGGCGTCTCTGGAGCGGTCGCTCGAGCGGGTGTACGGCGGTGTCTAGGCTGAGCCGGTGCGCACCCTCGAAGTCGTTCGGCATTCGCTCACACGCAAGGGTGCGGACAAGAGCAAGGCGTCGCAGCTGTCCCCCGAGGGCGTGCGCATGGCTCGGCGGTTGGGCGCCCGTCTTGCTGAGCCGTCGTACGTGGCGGTGGGAGACCAGCCCCGGCATCTGGAGACAGCGATCGCCATGGGGTTCGCCGTCGACGAGCAGACGTCATGGCCCTCCGGATATGTCGACGGAGCGGTCAAGCATCACGACCAGTGGAGGTGGCCTGAACCCTTCGTTCGCTACGGCGAGCTCCTGGGGCGTGAGTCCCGGCTTGCACGAGTAGCAGAGGCCCACTTGGCGCACTGGCGGCGGATCCTCGATCACGTCCCCGAGGGTGGGTCTGGCCTGATCGTGTCCTCGGGCGGATCCATCGAACCGGTGCTCGTCGCCGCCTTTCCTGACGCCGATCATGCGTCGTGGGGTGGGGCGTTCCACCAGCTCGAGGGCGCCACCCTTGTTGCCGATGGCTCGGCGTTCACAGGCATCACTCTCCGCCGACGAGACGCCGGCACAGGTCCGATGTGAGCCGCCTGCGACCCGCCGGAAGGGACTCGTCTGAGACGAGCCATAGGAGCGTGAGTAGGCCGGATCGTCCGACGTGCGGATACAGCTCCACCTGTGGACGACTGGTAGGAACGGGAGAGTTGCTGAGCCGGGAGTTCACGCGCTCCCGACGAGTTTGGCCAGACGGACCCCAGCTGATGACGCCGACCAATCAACCGTCGCCGTAGCACAGATGGAATCGGATGCACCGGTCTCGCGCGGAGTGGAAGAGTCGGCAGCGTGAGTTGGCTGGACGCACACGCTGCTGCCACCCGGTGAGGTCCCGCAACCCGCGGACCCCTCGCAGCCCGCGCTTGTCCCCTCGCGCGTGGCGGGGTTACATGGTTGGTGCGCCTGTAAGGGGTCGCAGCGCCTGGGCTCCGGGCGATCGCGAGGAGGGCGCACCGCTCGGAGCCCTGTTCTCTGTCCACCCGACGTGCGCTCGGTCGAGCGATGCGGTGGGACCGCCCTTCTTACCCGTGTGCAAGCGCGTGCAGCCGCGTACAGTCAAGGAGATGGAAGCGGTGCAGCCACACGCCGCCACGACCTATCGGCTCCAAAGGACCACAGTGGGCGACAACGCCGTCGTACCGAGCCACATCTGGGGAGAGGCCGGACCAGATCCGGCCGGCCTCGCGGCCCAGCTCGCGGCGGAACGCAGGGAGTCCGAGAACCTGCGCCTGGCCCTCCGGAACAGCCGGACGATCGGCATGGCCATGGGCATCGTCATCGAGCGCGAGAAGTGCACTCCCGACTGCGCCTTCGCCATCCTGCGCCGGATCAGCCAGCACGAGAACCGCAAGCTCCACCTGGTCGCCGCGGAGGTCGTCGCCACCGGGGTGATCCCCGAGCACGGCTGAACCCGTCGGGAGCAGCGACACCGGTGTCCGCCGACCTGTGGAGTTGGCCGATTCCGAGGACACCGGCCTCGACGCCTGCCAGCGTGGGATGCGGTTCTATCGACCGGTCGAGTCCGCGGCGGTGGTGTGTTGAGCATCCAGCGCGCGCCGCCGGGCTCGGCATCGACCGCCCTACGGACGCCGGAGGGCAAGAGACCTGCGCGCATCGGCTGCAGTCTCCCGAGCCGATGAGTCCCCGCCGCCCGGGCAGCGCGGCGGGGACTCGTCACTCCACGCGACGGCCACGCGGCATCGGCCGGGCAGATTGATGGGGCTCCCGCACGTGGGAGGCGGCGGGAGCCCCGAGCGCGCCTGGGAGGTGCGCAGGGCGGAGGGCCGTCGCCGGGCAGGGGTTCCCGGCGCGACCCTCCGTTGGCGCCCATGGTGTCAAAGGGTGGTGTCGTCGCGTGGGGAAATCGGCAAACCCCGGGCCGTATGACCGATGCCACCGGCCCGGACCCCGGACCGCGGGGCCGGCCGGCGGCGCTCGTCTCGGATCGGGCTGCCGAAGAAGTTGTCGATCTCGCGCAGAAAACGTGTCATGAACGGCGAGCCCGGTCGTCTCACAGGAGACGGCGGCGCGCCCCCGAACGCGCCGCCGTCGCCCGGGGCTTCGGACGGTCGTGGAGGGAACGTCCGAAGCCCCACCCCCGGTCGACGGGACCGGGGAGAGGGTGGCACGTCAGCCCGCCGAGGGGGCGGGCGACGGGCCGCTCCCCGAGGGGCGGGACGTCGTCGGGGACGCAGCAGCCGGTCAGGGCCTGGTGCGTCCCCGACGCCACACCATCGCGTGCGAGGCTGGACCCGTGCGCCCGTTCCGCTTCCACCACACGTGGCACGTGCCGGCCGACGCCGCGACGACGTTCGCGGCACTCGCCGACGTCGACGCCTACCCGCGCTGGTGGCCCCAGGTCCGAGCCGTGGCGCGCATCGACGCCGACAGCGGCCATGCCTACGTGCGCAGCCTCCTGCCCTACACGCTCGACCTCGTCCTGACCCGCGAGGTCGAGGACGCCGACGCCGGGCTGCTGCGCGTGCGCATCGACGGGGACCTCGAGGGGTGGAGCCAGTTCCGCCTCGAGCCGGGGACTCCTGTCGGCCCTGACCGCACGGCGGTGGCGCCGCGCCCCGTACCGCTCACCCGCGCCTCGTACTCGCAGGAGGCGACGGTCACCACGCGCGGGCTCGATCGGCTCGCGCCGGTGGCGGCCCCGGTGCTGCGGCTCAACCACGCCTTGATGATGCGTGCGGGCGAGCGCGGCCTGGCCGCCTGGGTCCGCGACGCCGCCGACGCTGCCGACCCCGGCACGGTGTCCCGGTGACCGATCCGACCCCCGACCTCGTCGCCGAGACGCTCGAGGTGGCCGGTCGCCTGCTCGGGGCCGCTCTCGCGGCCGACGGCGACATCTTCCCGGGCAGCCGCCGCACCCTCGTGGTCCGGGCCCGTGAGGCGTCCGGTCGTCGGGTCGTCGTCAAGCGCTACCTCACCGACCAGGTGGAGGCACCTTATGCCCGAGAGGCCGCCGCGCTCGCGGCGCTGACCACCGTGCCGGGGGCGCCGGCGCCGCGGCTGCTGGCCGAGTGTGGTGACCCGCGGGTCGTCGTGCTGTCCGACCTCGGCGACGCGCCGCACCTGGCCTCGCACCTGCTCGGGTCCGACGCCCACGCGGCCGCGGCCTCGCTCGCCGACTGGGCCGAGGGGCTCGCCCGTCTCCACGTCGCCGGCCGCGGCCTGAGGGACGCCTTCGTCGACGGTGTGCGAGCACGGGCGGGTGACTCCGTGGTCGTCGACTACCTCCCCGCCCACCTCGCGGGGGCCGCCCGGGCGTGGCCGGGGCTCGCGCGGGCGCTGGGCGTCGAGGTGCCCGACGACGCGTGGCAGGTGCTGCGCGAAGTGCCGTCACGCTTTCGCGTCGACGCCGCCAGCCTGTCGGCGGCCGACATGTGCCCCGACAACAACCTCCTCGACGACGCCGGCGTGCGCCTGCTCGACTTCGAGTTCGCGATCTGGCGGCCCGTCGCGTGGGACGTCGCCTACCTGCACGTCCCGTGGCCGACGTGCTGGTGCGCGTGGTCCCTCGACGCGTCCGCCGCGGATGCCGCGCTCGACCGGTGGCGCGGCGTCGCGGCGACGGCCTGGCCCGGCGTCGCGACGCCTGCCTTCGACGTCGACCTCGCCCTCGCGCGGGAGGCGTGGGCGTGGCTCGCCGGGTCGTGGTGCGTCGCCGAGGTCGTCGAGGGCCGCCGCCGGACGCCCAACCCCGCCAAGCCGATGCCGCGGATGCCCGACCGGAGCCTGCGCCTGCTGCGAACCGCAGCCGAGGGGGTGGCGCTGCCCGAGCTCGCCGACGTCGCGCGTCGGCTCGCGGACGCCGTCGCCGACGCGCACGGGGCGGTCGCGGTGCCCCTTGCCCCGGCCTTCGCGGCGGGGGCCTCGTGAGCGGGCGGGCCGACGGCTGGACGACGCGTCGGGCCGGTCGAGGCGACATCGAGGCGGTCCTCGACCTGCGAGCCCTCATGTTCTCGGCCATGGGCGTACCCGGTGTCGGTGACCCCGGGTGGCGCGCTGCGGCCCGCGAGTGGTTCGAGGCCGAGATCGAGGGGCCGCGCTGCTGCGTCGTCGTGGCCGTCGACGCGGCCGGGCGGGTCGGGGCCGGCGCCATGGGCGGGCTGCGCCTCGAGGTCCCGTCGCCGGTCAACCCGAACGGTGTGTGGGGACTGGTCAACAACGTCGCGACGCACCCCGACGCGCGGCGCCGCGGACTCGCCCGCGCGTGCGTGGAAGGCGTGCTCGCGTGGCTCCGGGACGACACCGAGGCCTGCGTCGTCGAGCTCTTCGCGACAGGGGAGGGCGCCGGTCTCTACACCGAGCTGGGCTTCGCCCCGACGGCGTGGCCGGCGATGCGCCTGCGCATCGACCGGGGCTGACCTCGCCGGGTCAGGGCTCAGGCCGGCGTCAGGGCCCGCGTCAGGGCACGCGTCAGGACTCGGTGGGCACCCCAGGCGAGCAGCACCGCGAGGCCGCCGGCGACGACGGTGACGGCGTAGGCCGGGGTGTGGCCGCCCCAGTCGGCGAGGCGGCCGGCCACGGCCGCACCGATGGCGTACCCGAGCCCCGTGGCCGCGGCCAGCGCGGTCATCGCGGCACCTGTGCGCGAGGCTGGTGCGACGCGCTCGGCGAGGGTGAAGGTCGTGATCATGTACGGCGCGACCGTGAACCCCAGGACGACGAGCACCGGCGCGAGCCCGGCGAGCGAGCCGACCGCGAGCAGTGGCACCGACAGCGCGAGGAGGCCGCCGGCGAACCAGCGCAGCCGTCGGGGCAGGCCGACGCGCGGTGGGAGCATCGCCACGGCCAGCCCGGCGACGACGCTGCCGACGCCGAGCAGCGCGTGGAGGTAGCCGGTGAGCCCGGGCGACCCGGCAGCCGTCGCCAGCACCGACGTGCCGGTCTGCACCGAGCCGAACACCGACCCGATGAGCAGCTGTGCGACACCGAGGACGACGAGGGCCGGAGTCAGCAGGCGGCCGCCCGCCGCGTCGGCGCGGGCGGTCGTGCGGTGGGTGACCACCGCGGTCTCGTGCAGGGCGAACCACGTGCCGAACACGGCCAGGGCGACCGCGGCGAAGGCCAGGGCGGCCGTCGGGCTCGCGACCGAGACACCGAGACCGACGATGGCCGGACCGAGGACGAACGACGCCTCGTCGGCGGCTCCCTCGTAGGAGAACGCGGCATCGACCAGACGCGGCTGGTGCCCGCCGGCCGATGCCGTGATCGGCCGCCAGCGGACCCGTGCGAGCGGACCGACCTGCGGCAGAAGCAGGCCCGCGACGCCGCTGACGAAGGCGGCCACGCCCCAAGGCAGCCCGGTCTCGACGACGACGAGGACGGCACCCACCGCGGCCGCACCGGCGAGCGACTGTGTGGCGACGACCCGACGCTGCCCGAGGCGGTCGGCGCGGGCACCCCAGAACGGCGCACCGACGGCGTTGGCGACGGCGAGCGCTCCGGCGCAGAAGCCGCCCGCACCGTAGCTGCCGGTGGCCCCGGCGACGAGCAGGAGGGTGCCGAGCTGGGCCATGGCCAGCGGCAGCCGGGCGAGGAAGGCGACGACGATGTACGTGGCGCCGGTGAGGCCGAACAGGCGTCGGTACGACTCGATGGGTGACACAGGGCGACTCCGGTGGTGGGCGCGCGGGTAGCGCGCAGCGGGTGCGCGACCTACCCGCCCATCAGGCCGCGCGGAGTCCCTGAGCAGCCTCCAGTGTACGGGCGCGGGCGAGGGTGGCCGGACGCCGCCCGGGGACCCCCGTTACTGGCCGGTCCTCGGACGGTGGTGAAGCGGCTTCTCGGATCGTGGGACGATTGGCCGGTGACTGAGTCGATCCAACGTGCCCGCGCCACCACCGCCTCCTACTCGATCACCATGCGAATCCACACCGGCACCGACCCGGCCGTCATCGGCACGCTGGCGGTCAAGGTGGCCGAGAGCGGCGGCATCACCACCGCCCTCGACATCGTCGACTCGCACCCGGACCGGCTCGTCATCGACCTCACGTGCTCCGCGAGCAACGCCGAGCACTCGACCGAGATCGTCGCCGCCGTCGAGACGCTCGAGGGTGTGCGGGTGCACAAGGTCTCCGACCGCGTCTTCCTGCTCCACCTCGGGGGCAAGATCTCCGTCGAGTCCAAGGTGAACCTGCGCAACCGCCAGGACCTCGCGATGGCCTACACCCCCGGCGTCGGCCGCGTCAGCCAGGCGCTCGCCGACCACCCCGAGGACGTGCCCAAGCTGACGATCAAGGGCAACTCGGTCGCCGTCGTCACCGACGGGTCAGCGGTGCTGGGCCTCGGCAACATCGGCCCGATGGCCGCGCTGCCGGTCATGGAGGGCAAGGCCGCGCTGTTCAAGCGCTTCGCCGACATCGACGCGTGGCCCATCTGCATCGACACGACCGACGTCGACGAGATCGTGCGCACCGTCGAGCTCATCGCACCCGGCTTCGGCGGCATCAACCTCGAGGACATCGCCGCGCCGCGCTGCTTCGAGATCGAGGCCAAGCTGCGCGAGCGGCTCGCGATCCCCGTCTTCCACGACGACCAGCACGGCACGGCCATCGTCGTGCTCGCGGCGCTCAAGAACGCGCTTCGCATCATCGACAAGAAGCTGCCCGACGCCCGCATCCTCGTCTCGGGTGGTGGCGCCGCCGGCTCGGCCATCGTCCAGCTGCTCCTCGCCGCCGGGGCCACCGACGTGACCGTGAGCGACCGGCCGGGCCTGCTCAACAAGGCCGACGAGTCGCTGACGCCGGCGTGGCGCGAGCTCGCCGAGAAGACCAACCCGCGCGGCCTCACCGGCACGCTCCGCGACGGCCTGCAGGGCGCCGACGTCTTCATCGGCGTGAGCGCGCCGCGCATCCTGCACCCCGAGTGGATCGACGAGATGGCCGACAAGCGCATCGTGTTCGCGCTCGCCAACCCCGACCCCGAGGTCGACATCCACGAGGCGACGCAGCGCGCCACGGTCGTGGCCTCGGGCCGCAGCGACTACCCGAACCAGATCAACAACGTCCTCGCCTTCCCCGGCGTCTTCCGGGGCCTGCTCGACGCGCGCGCCACCGACGTCACCACCGAGATGCTCATCAAGGCCGCAGACGCCATCGCCTCGGTCGTCACCGACGAGCAGCTCAACCCGAACTACATCATCCCGAGCGTCTTCCAGCCGGACATGAGCAAGACGGTCGCCAAGGCGATCGTCGACTGCGTCCCCAAGGCGCCGGCGGCGTCGATCCCGATGACGGGAGCCAGCTGACGGCATGAGCGGCACGCCCCCCTCCGGTCTCCGGTTCCCGCTCGACGGGCGTCGCGCCTGGGCGGTGTGGGCGGCTGCCATCGCGGTCTACGTCCTCGCCGTCTTCCACCGGACCTCGCTCGGTGTGGCCGGCCTCGAGGCCGCGCACCGGTTCGGCGTCAGCAGCTCGCAGCTGTCGACCTTCACGATCCTGCAGGTGCTCGTCTACGCGGCGATGCAGCTGCCGGTCGGGGCGCTGCTCGACCGGTTCGGCTCGAAGCGGCTCCTCGCCGTCGGGCTGACGATGCTCACGGGCGCCCAGCTCGGCTTCGCCTTCGTCCACTCCTTCCCGGCCGCGCTCGCGTGCCGGGTGCTGCTCGGCATGGGCGACGCCATGGTCTTCATCTCGGTGCTGCGCCTCGTCGCCGTGTGGTTCTCCTCGCGGCGCACGCCGATGGTCACCCAGCTGACTGGCCTGTTCGGCCAGCTGGGTGCGCTCGCCGCCGCCGGGCCGCTCGCGGCCGCCCTCGACCGCTTCGGGTGGACGCCCTCGTACACCGTCGCGGCGTCCATCGGCGTCCTGACCGGCATCGCCCTCGTCGTGCTCGTGCGCGACTCGCCGTACGCCGACCACCACCGCGAGGACCTGCGGATGCGCGCCCTGGCCAGGGCGCTCCGCGAGGCCTGGCTCGTCCCCGGCACCCGCCTCGGCCTGTGGTCGCACTTCACCGCGCAGTTCGCGGCGAACATGTTCACGATGCTGTGGGGCTTCCCGTTCCTCGTTGCCGGAGAAGGGCTCTCGCCCGGGACCGCCAGCACGCTGCTCATGGTCATGGTCGCAACGACCATGACCACCAGCCCACTCGTCGGCTCGCTGACGATGCGGTACCCGTTCTCGCGCAGCACCCTCGTCCTGTGCATCGTCGGCGGCGCCGTGGCGGCCTGGACCGCCGTCCTGCTCTGGCCCGGTCCCGCGCCGCTCTGGCTCCTCGTGCTCCTCGTCGTGGTCATCGCCGTCGGCGGGCCGGGGTCGATGATCGGCTTCGACCTCGCGCGCACCTTCAACCCGCCGACCCGCCTCGGCAGCGCGTCCGGCATCGTCAACACCGGCGGTTTCGTCGCCACCCTGACCGCGGTCGCGCTCGTCGGCGTCGTCCTCGACCGCGTGGCACCGGCCGGCCCCTCGACCTGGGACCTCGACGCCTTCCGCGCCGCCATGGCGGTCCAGTACCCCGTGTGGGCGCTCGGTGTCGTCCAGGTGCTGCGCTACCGGCACCGGGCCCGCCGCGCGGCGCTCGAGTCCGACCCCGAGGCGTACGCCGCGATGCGCGCCGGTCGGTCGGTCACCTTCCACTGACCTGCCGCCGGAAGGAGGCTGTGATGGCGACGTGGTCCGACGTGGACGAGCTGGCCGGACGGCTGCCCGGCGCCGAGCCCATCCGGACCCGCGAGGGCGAACCCGCCTGGTACGCCGGCCGCCACCCGTTCGCCCGGCTGCGTCGGGACGACGCGGGTCGCGAGCTGGTCCAGGTGTGGACCGGCGAGATGGACACCGAGCCTGCCCTGGCGGCCCGACGCGACACCTTCGTGCGCGTCGACACGTTCCGGTTCCGCGTCACGATGTGGGCCCGGCTCGACCGCCTCGACCGGGCCGAGCTGGCCGAGCTGCTCCTCGACTCCTACGACGTGCGCGGCGGACCCCGACGCCGGGGCGCCACCGGGCTGGCCGACCTGCTGCGCTGAGGGCCGCGGAGGCGCCGTACGACGACGCTCAGGGTTTTCCCAGACGCCAGGTATGTGGTCGAAGACGGCACGACGGAGACCCCGCCGTCCCTCGACCACAGGGAGGACCAGATGGCTGCCCACGCACCGACCCGCACGCGACTCACGTCGGACCAGCGCAACTCGTTCGTCGCCGCCTACCTCGGGTGGGCGATGGACGCGTTCGACTACTTCCTCGTCGTCCTCATCTACGCCGACATCGCGAAGGACTTCCACAAGTCCCTGCCCGAGATGGCCTTCATCACCACGATGACCCTCGTCATGCGTCCCGTCGGCGCGTTCGTCTTCGGCTTCTGGGCCGACCGACGCGGCCGCCGCGTCCCGCTCATGACGTGCGTCGCCTTCTACAGCGTCGTGGGGTTCGTGTGCGCCTTCGCGCCGAACTTCGGCGTCCTCATGGTGCTGCGGATGCTGTACGGCATCGGCATGGGCGGTGAGTGGGGACTGGGTGCGGCGCTCGCCATGGAGAAGCTGCCGACCGACCGCCGGGGGTTCTTCTCGGGCATCCTCCAGGGCGGCTACTCGATGGGGTACCTGCTCGCCTCGCTCGCCTTCCTCGTCGTCAACACGTGGCTCGGCCTGTCGTGGCGCTGGATGTTCGCGCTGTCCATCATCCCGGCCGCGATCACGTTCATCATCCGCTCGCGCGTCGTGGAGTCGGAGGTGTGGCGCGGTGCCGACGAGCGCATCCGGCAGACGAGCACGTCGGTGCGCCAGCTGCTCGCGAACCGGGCCATCTGGCGTCGGTTCGTCTTCCTCGTGCTGCTCATGACGGCGTTCAACTGGATGAGCCACGGCACGCAGGACGTCTACCCGACCTTCCTCAAGGCGACCGACGAGGGCGGCGCGGCGCTCGCGAAGAGCACCGCGTCGTGGATCGCCGTCATCTACAACGTCGGCGCCATCGCGGGTGGCGTCGTCGCCGGGACGCTGTCCGAGCGGTACGGGCGCAAGGTCGTCATCATCGTGTGCGCCGTGCTCGGCCTGCCGATCGTCCCGCTCTTCGCGTACTCGCACACGGCCGGCATGCTCGCGCTCGGCTCGTTCCTCATGCAGGTGATGGTCCAGGGCGCCTGGGGCGTCATCCCGGCGCACCTGACCGAGCTGTCGCCGGACGAGATCCGCGGGTTCTACCCGGGCGTCACCTACCAGCTCGGCAACTGCCTCGCGGCCTTCAACCTGCCGATCCAGGAGGCGCTCGCGACCTCGCACGGGTACCCGTTCGCCCTCGCCGTGACGATCGTGCCGGTGTTCGTCGCGGTCATCGTGCTCACGGCACTCGGCAAGGAGCGCCGCGGCGTCCGGTTCGGCACCAGGGAGACGAGTCTCCTCGAGTCCGGCGCCGCCAGTCTCGCGGCGGCCCGGTAGCGGTCCCCGCCGCCACGTGTCGCTCAGGCGTCACCGATGGTGAGGGCCTGTGCCTCCGTCTGGGACGTCACCGGCTCGGCGCCGTGGCCGGGCGCCTCGTCGAGGGTGCCGATGATCCGGCGGGCCGTCGACAGCACGAGGACGGCGAGGACCACGGCCACCGAGCCGACCCAGAACGGCAGGTGGATCGACCGCTCGCCGAGGGTGCCGGCCAGCCACGGGGCGACGGCGCCGCCGCTGAAACGCACGAAGCTGTAGGCCGCCGAGGCGACGCCGCGCTCGACCGGGGCCACCTTCATGACGGTCTCCGTGATGAGCGTGTTGTTCACGCCGAGGAAGGCGCCGGCGAGGACGACACCGACGACCAGGACGGTCCGGTTGCTCGTCGCCACCGCCATGACGGCGAGGATCACGGCGAAGCCGAGCAGCGCGCCGACGATTCCCGTCATGGTGCCGAAGCGTCGCTGGATCATCGGCGCGACGAAGACCGACGTGATGGCGAGCAGCAGGCCCCAGCCGAAGAAGATGAAGCCGATCTCGTGGGCGCCCATCGCGAGCGGGAACGGCGTGAAGGCGAGCAGCGTGAAGAAGCCGAAGTTGTAGAGGAGCGCGGTGAGACCGACGGTCAGCAGGCCGCGGTGGCCGAGGGCCCGCAGCGGCGCGGTGATCGACGTGGCGCGTCCCGCTGCTGGTGTCGCCGGCAGCGTCGTGACGGTGGCGAGGAAGGCCACCGCCATGAGGATCGCGACGCCGTAGAACGGCCAACGCCACGAGATGCCCCCGAGCCAGCCGCCGAGCAGCGGGCCCGTGGCGATGCCGACGCCGAGGGCGGCCTCGTAGAGGATGATCGCCTGCTTGACCGAACCCGATGCCGCGTTGACGATCGTCGCGAGCGCGGTGGCGATGAACAGCGCGTTGCCGAGCCCCCACAGCGCGCGGAAGGCGACGATGCCACCGACGGTGTCCTGGCTGCCGGCGAGGGCCGAGCCGACGATGATGAGCGCGAGGCCGAGCAGCAGCGTCCGCTTGGCGCCCACCCGGCTGCTGACCCAGCCGGTGCCGAGCATGGCGACGCCCATGACGGCGAGGTAGCTGGTGAACAGGAGCGAGACCTGCGAGGGCCCGGCGCCGAGCTCGTCGGCGATGGGCTTGAGGATGGGGTCGACGAGGCCGATGCCCATGAAGGAGATCACGCAGGCGAAGGCGATCGACCAGACGGTCTTGGGTTGGCGCCACATGGCGGTGGTCATCCGTCCTCTCGGGTGGGGTGGGTGTCGGTGGCGGCCGCAGCGGCGGCCAGCAGCTCGTCCATGACGTCGATGGCGACGCGGACGCGGTCCAGGGCGGGGCCGTCGAGCTGGTCGAGGGCAGGGGACAGGACGGCCAGCCTGGCGCGGCGCACGCTCTCGAGGGCCCCACGGCCCTCCTCGCTGAGGGAGACGACCGTGGCTCGGGCGTCGCCGGGGTCGGGGGTGCGGTGCACCCACCCCGACGCCTCGAGGCGCTGCAGCTGGCTCGTGATCGTCGGCTGGCTGCTGTGGTCGGCGGCGGCGAGGGCGCTGACCCGCGAGGGTCCGAGCTCGTCGAGGAGCGCGAGCAGGCGGGCCTGCGCGAAGGGCACGTCGAACGACGCGTGCCGGCTGGCCCAGCGCGAGAGCCGGGCGGCCGAGCGCAGCAGGTCGTTGCCCAGCGAGGTCGGTTCGGTCACCCGGACCAAGTTACATAGATAACCTATGCAAATCAAGCCGGGTTGGTGACACCGGCCGACGATGGGTCGGGTGCCCTCAGGACAGCTGTGAGACGACCGTGGCTGCGACCTCGGACAGGTGGTCGAGGTCCGCGAGGTCGAGGACCTGCAGGTGGAGATGACCGCGAGCTGCTCCTCGAGCCGGTCGAAGCGCTTGCCGACGGGCGGAAGGGGATGCCCTAGGCGGTGTGCTCGGCCTCGAACCACCCGGCGCCCAGGCCGAGCTCGACGCGTCCGCCGCTCATCTGGTCCACGCCGGCGACCTGTACGGACAGCGGCCCGGGCAGGCGGAAGGTGGCCGACGTGACGAGCGGGGCTCGGAGGTTGCGCAGGTCGAGGCCCATGACCCTGCAATCACCGGTCAGTCGCGAACGATCCCGTCGACGATGACCTCGAGCATCGGGCGGACGTCGAGGTCGGCGTGGCTCGTGTCGGCGACGCTCGCGACCCCGCTCACGAGCCGCATGACGTTCGCGGCGTCAACGCCGTCGCGCAGCTCGCCGCGCTCGCGCAGGAAGTCGACGACGCGTCCGTTGGCCTCGCCCATGACGCGGCACTTGCGGTACATCGGCGACCGGGGGTCGTCCATGGCGGCACAGATCTTGCTCGCGGCGCCTCGATGCAACGTGATGTGGTCGATGAAGTGCTCGAACCAGCCGAGCAGCATCTCGTGGGCAGGGGCACCCGTGGCGATCGCGCGGTCCGCATCCGCGGCGACGCGGTCGGTCCAGTCCTGCATGAGGGCGTCGACGAGCGCGTCCCGGTTGGGGAAATGGCGGTAGAGCGTGCCCGGACCGACGCCGGCACGCTTGGCGATCTCGTCGAGGGAGCAGTCGGTCCCGCGCTCGGTGAAGACGATGCGGGCCGTCGCGAGGATCTTGTCGTAGTTGCGACGGGCGTCGGCGCGCTTCGGGCGGACGGGTTTCGCGCGGGTCTCGGGCGTGGTCGTCGTGTCCGGATCGGGCTGGGCCCCAATGGAGCCCGGCGACGGAGCGAGCGTCGCCTGACCGGTGTCGGCAGGCGTCACGGGAAAACCCCCTTGCGAAAACGGAGACTGTCTCCGTATTGTGGGTCGAGCAGAACCGGAGTGGTTCTCCGCTAATAGTAGCGCCGACTGACGTCCCAGAGGAGTCCGGCCGCATGACGACCACGATCCGACCCACCCGCCAGGCCCTGCGCCTGCACCAGTCCCACCTCGCGACGACGCACCGAGCCCCGCTCGTGACGCGCAGCGAGGGCAGGGAGGGCAGCGTCCGTACCCGCGCCACGGCCTTCACGCCGCTGCGCCGCGACCCGCTCAGCATCGAGCGCCACCCGTCCTTCCACCCGTCCTCCCACCCGTCCTCCCACCCCGACGAAGCCTGAGGTCCTGATGTCGACCGTCACCAACACCACACCCCCGACCACGACACCCACGACACCCACGACACCCGCCGCCCCAGCAGCGGGCACGGCGGCCCGGCGTGCCTCCATCGGCATCGGCATCGTGCTCGTCGCGCAGCTGATGCTCGTGCTCGACGCCACCGTCGTCAACGTGGCGCTTCCGCACATCGCGACCGACCTGGGCTTCACGCCGGCGGGCCTGTCGTGGGTGCTCAACGCGTACACGCTCGCCTTCGGCGGCCTGCTCCTGCTCGGTGGACGCCTCGGCGACATCCTCGGGCGCCTGCGCACCTTCGAGATCGGCCTGGCGGTCTTCACCGTGGCGAGCCTCCTCGGGGGCCTGGCCACGACGCCGGGCTGGCTCATCGCCGCGCGGACGCTGCAGGGCGTCGGCGCCGCCTTCGCCGCCCCCGGCGTCCTCGCCCTCGTCACGACGAGCGCCCCGGACGAGGCCGCCCGCAACCGCGGCCTGGCCCTGTTCACCGCCGTGTCGTCGGCGGGGGCGTCGATCGGCCTGCTGCTCGGCGGCGTCCTCACCGACTTCGTCAGCTGGCACTGGACCCTGTTCGTCAACGTGCCGATCGGCGCCGTCGTCCTCGTCCTGGCCCGCCGGTTCGTCACCGAGACCCCGCGGGTCCGGGGCCGCTTCGACGTCGTCGGTGCCGTCACCGCCACGCTCGGCTCGGTGGCCGTCGTCAACGGGTTCATCAGCGCCCCGGACCACGGCTGGACCTCGCCGCTGACGCTCGGCTCCTTCGCCCTCGGGCTCGCGCTGCTCGCCCTCTTCGTCCGGACCGAGCGACGCGTCGCGAACCCGCTGCTCCCGCTCGGGCTCGTCCGTTCGCGCTCGCGGGCCGGGGCGCTCGTGCTCATGGCTCTCGTCGTGGGCGCGCAGTTCTCGACGTTCTTCCTCGTGACGCAGTACCTGCAGCTCGTCCTCGGCTTCAGCCCGGTGGCGACGGGTGCGGCGTTCCTGCCCCTGAGCCTCGCGATCTTCGCGACGTCGCGGGTCAGCGCCCGGCTCGTGGCCAGGGTCGGTCCGAGGCCGCTCATGCTCGTCGGCACCATCGGCCTGACGGCCAGCTTCGTGTGGCTGAGCGGGATCTCGGAGTCGAGCACGTACGCCGCGCACCTGCTCGGCGCCCTCGTGCTCAACGGCGTCTCGGCGGCCCTGGTCTTCATGCCGGTGACCGTCGTCGTCCTCGGCGGTGTCGACCGCGCCCAGGCCGGCACCGTCTCGGGTCTGCTGCAGACCGCGCAGCAGCTCGGCGGGGCCGTCGGCCTCGCGGCCATCGTCAGCGTCTACGCCTCGCAGGCCGTCCCCGGACGCTTCGTCCCCGGGGTCGAGCCCGCGTTCTTCACCTCGGCGGCCTTCACGCTCGTCGCGCTGCTCGTCGCCGCTGTCCTGCTGCGGACGCGTCGGGCTCCGGAGCCGTCGCGCGAGACGGTGGCCGTCGCGGTAGCCGACCGCGCCGAGACCGCCTGACGGACGCCCGGCCTCGGCGGCTCGAGGCGCCCGACATGGCCGACCCCCGGTCCCTCCAGCGAGGTGACCGGGGGTCGCGCGGTGGCCGCGGGTCGAGCCTGCGGCTCAGTGGCGTCGAGCCTGCGGCTCAGTGGCGTCGAGCCTGCGGCTCAGTGGCCCTGCGGCATGGCCCAGCGGGCCGTCGAGACGCCCTGCTCCTTGGCGCGCTCCAGGGCCTCCGTGATGATCTTCTCGGCGTCCGCGCGGTTGCCCCAGTCCGAGGCCTCGACGTGCTTGCCCGGCTCGAGGTCCTTGTAGCGCTCGAAGAAGTGCTGGATCTCCTTGAGCGTGAACTCGTTGACGTCCTCGATGTCCTGGAGGTGGGCGTTGCGGGGGTCGACCGGCACGCAGAGCACCTTGTCGTCGCCGCCGGCCTCGTCGGTCATGTGGAAGATGCCGATCGGGCGGGCCTCGACGACGACGCCGGGGAACAGCGGCTCGGGCAGCAGCACGAGGGCGTCGAGCGGGTCGCCGTCCTCGCCGAGCGAGTCCTCGATGTAGCCGTAGTCGGCCGGGTAGGCCATGGGCGTGAAGAGGTAGCGGTCGAGGCGGACGCGGCCCGTCTCGTGGTCGATCTCGTACTTGTTGCGCTGTCCGCGCGGGATCTCGATGGTGACGTCGAACTCCACGTCTTCCCCTTCACACGGTGGTGGGCGGCCGGACCGCACCGGCTGGCGCGGGAGCCGCGGTGCCGGCGTGGGAGCCGGCGGCTGACAGAATCTTCCGCGACAGTCTGGCAGCAACAGCGGCCCGCGCGCGAAACCGGTGACCCGCGCGAGACGGGCACTCGGGACGAGGCACGAGAAGGGGTGGGCGTGATCCGCGGGATGACCTACACGATGGCCGCGATCTGCTCGGCCGTCGCCATCGTCCTCGGCTACGCGGTGCTCGACGTCGCCGGCGCCGCACCCGGCATCCTCACGACCGCGCCCGTGCCGCCCCCGCCGCCGACCGAGACTCCCGGTACCCGCACCCTGTCTCTTATACACATCTGACGCTGCCGACGACGGA